>SLIY01000235.1 GCA_007135385.1 Leptolyngbyaceae cyanobacterium CSSed165cm_216 | reverse complement strand
TCGGCCAGGCTAGCCCCTTGGCCTAAGGGACTGGTGGTAGTGGCTGCCGAGATGTGGGCACCTTAAGCTCAGACGTTTCAATCCAGATCTCAATCTGATTGATGGAGATACCCCATGACTCACAGGCGCGCCCCCAGCAAGATTTACCCCAAGGTCAGTACGATGCCCCGCCAGCGGACCGAGGCGGATGATTACCTGGATATGTATAAGCTGACCGTAGAAAAGAAACGGATTCAGCAGGAAATAGACAGCATTAACCAGCGTCGCCAGCGACTCTTGGCTCGTTTGGCCGACATTGAGCAGCAAACTGAGGGTTTAGGAAACTGCGCTGAAGGGTTACGCC
Organism: Leptolyngbyaceae cyanobacterium CSSed165cm_216; assembly: GCA_007135385.1. Classification (GTDB taxonomy): domain Bacteria; phylum Cyanobacteriota; class Cyanobacteriia; order Phormidesmidales; family Phormidesmidaceae; genus Nodosilinea. The sequence continues at coordinate 2,251 of SLIY01000235.1, read as the reverse complement.
ACCAAGCATCAGCGACAGCAACGCCCAAACCATCACCGCCGCGGACGAGTCATTCCATCCCTACGAGTACGGTTTATCTACCCGATCGCGCTAACCCGTCGGCCCCTCAGGATTACAGCACGGTGGTACTGGACTATTAAACCGACAGCGTAGAATAGATCCTATGAAGGTGCTTTTGCTGGGTTTAATTCATAGCTATCGCCAACTGCTGTCGCCTCTGCTGCCGCCCACCTGCCGGTTTACGCCGACCTGCTCGCAGTATGCGCTGACGGCGATTGAGCGGTTTGGGCCGCTGCAGGGGGGCTGGCTGGCCACTAAGCGAATTTGTCGCTGCCATCCCCTCCATCCTGGCGGCTACGACCCGGTACCTGAGCTCACTGCTGTGGCCCAGGCTGATCCAGCCCATGGGGCGGAGGCCGCTGGCACAGAGGACTAGATAGACCGTTACATTCCGTTATATCGGCAAAAATTTACGAATGTATAGAAAACCCGTCAGGGGTGGACCAGCCTACCCGGTTGTTTCGACCTGACGGTTATTTTTTGCAGGGCTCAGCCCATCCCGATTTCCGCTGGCTCCCTTACTATCGACAGGCTATTCAAGGTGAGTCACGGTTTCAGCCCGCTAGGACGGCCATAGGGAACGACTGGGGGGCGATCGCCCAGCTACCAGAAGATGCACGTTAGTTATTTTGTTATTGTTCTTATTTAAGATAAGTAGAATCACAAAACATGGTGGCAGCAGTTTATAGACCTTAAACAGCTTCCGTGGGATTTCTGGGACTCTTAAAGCACCCATAATCCATTTTTTGCTTTATTGCATGCTGATCTATTTTGCCCACCCCTTCCCAAGGCCCAAAGGGTATCGCCATAATCCAAACAGCCGAAACACCCTGGACTGCGTTCGTCAATCGGCGTAGCCCAATCTGTCTGACCAGGTTGTCAGACATTCACCCAATCTCGGCCTTAGCCATGGCGTATCTTTGCTATCCGGCCCTATGGTCAGGCCAGGTTAGGGTCTATCCGCCCTAAACATTGAGAATCATCCCCTATGGAAAACCAGACTTTAAAGCTTTCTGTGTACGGCAAAGGGGGCATTGGTAAGTCCACCACCAGCTGCAACATTTCGGTGGCCCTGGCCAAGCGGGGCCGTAAGGTCTTGCAAATTGGCTGTGATCCCAAGCATGACAGTACCTTTACCCTCACCGGCTTTTTAATTCCCACCATCATCGATACCCTGCAAGAAAAATCATTTCATTACGAAGACATCTGGGCCGAGGACGTAATTTATAAAGGCTATGGCGGGGTGAACTGTGTGGAAGCGGGTGGTCCCCCAGCCGGTGCTGGTTGCGGCGGCTACGTGGTGGGTGAAACCGTGAAGCTGCTGAAGGAACTCAACGCCTTTGACGAGTTCGATGTGATTCTCTTCGACGTGTTAGGCGATGTGGTCTGCGGCGGCTTTGCAGCTCCGCTAAACTACTCGGACTACTGCATGATCGTCACCGACAACGGCTTTGATGCCCTGTTTGCCGCTAACCGGATCGCCGCCTCCGTGCGGGAAAAGGCCCGCACCCATCCCCTACGGCTGGCCGGGCTGATTGGCAATCGCACCTCTAAGCGAGACTTGATCGATAAATATATTGAGTCCGTGCCGATGCCGGTGCTGGAAGTGCTGCCCCTGATTGAGGATATCCGAGTGTCTCGGGTGAAAGGCAAAACCGTGTTTGAAATGGCGGAGACCGATCCATCCCTGGAGCCGGTATGCCAATACTACTTGAACATTGCCGACCAGATTTTAGCGCGGCCTGAAGGGGTGGTGCCCAGTGAAACCCCCGATCGCGATCTGTTTAGCTTGTTGTCCGACTTCTATCTGAACCCCCCTGCTGATGCCCCCAAACAAGAAGTAGATGAGATGGAACTGATGATGGTTTGACCCACCCCTACCCCTCCCAGGAGGGGATGTGTGGTGAGCCTATTAAAGGAGGTGATACCCAGGCGATCGCATAATGCTACGGATAGTGAGATGCGATCGCCCCAAAAGCCCATGCCAATGCTGCAAAAATTCCGCTCAATCAAGTTCTAATCCTGAATGGCTGCATTATCATCTGTACGCAGTTGTTCAAACGAACACCCAACCTACAGCGATTTAGCAAAGAGTCAGGATTATGGCCTTTTTTGAGAACTTTACCCAGGTAATCCGTCAGAAGTGGTTGGATTACGTCCAGTCGAACCGAGCCTGGCTAACCCTGCAAAT
>SLIY01000289.1 GCA_007135385.1 Leptolyngbyaceae cyanobacterium CSSed165cm_216 | reverse complement strand
CTGTGACAGTTTTGCCTCCTCGCCCCTTACGGCTGACCTGTACTTTCAAGGTTTGCTGGTTAGGGGGGCGATCGGGCACTGCCCGTGCCATTGGGTCTGGGGTACCGAACTCGCGGTAGACGTTGCGATTGCGATCTTTTCCTTTAGCCATAGGGGGGTGGACGTCATGTCAGCTGCCTTACAGCATAGAGCAGAACGAAAATAAGATGGCAAGCCCTTACTCTATCTAGCTATTTGGTATCTAACGATTTGGCCATCCTCTGTCACACCTGAAAAATATCGGCGATCGCAGTGCTAAATCCTGGTAGTAGAGGAGACGTTAGGGTATCACCTACCAGAAGCGTGCTGAACCATTGGCTAAGCGCCCTTGGCTAACCCATGCTACATCGGGAATGACGGCATCAGTCGGCGAGAAAATTACCCCTGGTGCTTGAAATGCTGCCCCCAACTTACTGTGTTCAGACCAAAGGTCTAACCGCACATGTAATTTTCCGGCTGCGCCCTGGTGGCGGATGTGGGAGGCACGGGTCACATAAAGCTCTCCGTCAATCAGTTCGTAGCGCTTCCAACCGCAATCATCGGGCATGGCAGCCAGATCACGAATTGTCCAAGGCTGGAAGTTAGTAACCATGCCTGATTTTTCCTTAAACTGCCTGCTCTTGGAGCACCTGGTTGTCCTGGCGTAGATAGGCCTGGATAAACGCTTCCAGATCGCCAGCCATGACGTCGTCAATGGCGGTGGTTTCGACCCCAGTGCGCAGGTCTTTGACCATCTGGTAGGGGTGAAACACATAGTTGCGAATTTGATTACCCCAGGCGGCTTCCACCATGTCGCCGCGAATTTCGGCGATTTCTTGAGCCTGTTGTTCCTGGGCGATAATCAACAGTTTCGCCTTAAGGATAGCCATCGCCTTTTCCCGGTTTTGCAGCTGCGATCGCTCCTGGGTACAGCGCACCGAAATTCCTGTGGGCAGGTGGGTGATGCGTACCGCTGTTTCCACTTTATTCACGTTTTGGCCCCCCGCCCCACCAGAGCGGGAAGTTTTAACCTCTAAGTCTTTATCGGGAATATCCAACTCGATACTGTTGTCTAAAATCGGCATCACCTCTACCCCGGCAAAGCTGGTTTGCCGCTTGCCATTGGCGTTAAACGGAGAAATGCGCACCAGCCTATGGGTGCCCTTCTCGGCCTTCAAGTAGCCAAAGGCATAGCGCCCGGTCACCTCCAGGGTGGCCGACTTCAGGCCCGCCTCTTCCCCTTCCGAGAGTTCCAGCAGGTGGACTTGGTAGCCCTGCTGCTCAGCCCAGCGGGTATACATACGCAGCAGCATTTCGGCCCAGTCTTGGGCGTCGGTCCCCCCGGCCCCAGCATTGATGGTGAGCACGGCTCCTCGCTTGTCAAAGGGGCCAGATAGTAGCTGCTGCAACTCCCACTGGTCTAGGGCGTGGGTCAACTTAACCACGTTGGTCTGGGCTTCCTGGAGCAGGGCCTCGTCGTCGTCAGCCTGCAATAGTTCTAAAACTGCGGCGGCATCTTCTAGGCTGGTTTGCCACTCGCTCAGCTGACTGAGATTGGCCTTGTAGTCGCTCAGCTCCTGTAGGGTGTCTTGGGCGGTGGTTTGATCGTCCCAGAAATCGGGCTGAGCCGCCAACTGCTCCAAATCTTGAATCTTCGCTTCTAGGGCAGGAACGTCAAAGATACTCCTGGGTTTTACCCAGGCGCTCCGTGAGCTGGTCGAGGTCGCGTTTTAGATCAACGGTATCAAGCATAGGGAACGTGGATGAGTGGTGGGGAGGTGGGGGTGATAGGGAGGTTTGTGAGAGGAGGTTTGTGAGAAAAACAGGAACTCCGGCCACAACCACCAGGGAGTGAACTCCCTGGCTCATCGCAAAAGTCTGCTAAAGCAGACTGGGGAACTCGGCTCCCAATCCTCTTCAGAGGATTTCGGCTTTGAGCCTTGGACTTCTAGTCCTAGGCTCAGCGGCCAATTCAAGGGATCGACCCCTAAATCTGGCCTCACCTTGACAGGGCTGGGTGGGCATTGCCCACCCTTGGGGAGAAAGTTTTCCAGAAGGTCACCCTAATCGCGGTTGATGGCAATCAGCAGCCGCAGGATAAACACAAACAGGTTGATGTAGGTCAAGTACATCGACAGGGCCGCCGACAGGTACTGCTCGTCTTTGTAGGTGCGGGGCAGAATAAAGAAGTCAACTACCGACGCGCCCACAAAAATCAGTACCCCAAAGCCGGAAATGGCGATGTCAAGAAATTGGGGGACCGGACCGCCAAACAGGGTAAAGATAAACTGACCGACCACAGCCAGCAGCACACCCACTACCCCAAGTCCCACGGTGCGGGTGAGGGCAAAGCCGTCTTCTTCAGACAGGTTAGAGCCAATTTGCCGGGCGGCGATGAAGACGACACCACAGGCCAGGGCGGCAGAACCAATACCAGCGATACCTACCCCGGCAGTGCCCAAAGCTACGGCGATTAGACCGCTGAGGGTGTAGCCGGTGAGCAGGCTGTAGGTGGCCAGCAGCGGCAGGGCAGTACTGTTGTTGCCCTTGGCTGCAATATTGCTAGCCACAAAGAACAGGGCG
>SLIY01000007.1 GCA_007135385.1 Leptolyngbyaceae cyanobacterium CSSed165cm_216 | reverse complement strand
GATGCGCATCCGCTGCTCGCCAGTTTTCAAGAAGTCTTCAATTGCTTTGAGCTCGCCGCTGGTGGGATAGCGCAGCTCATCGTCGGCATTCAAAATAACTTGGCTAACAACAGACATAGTTGATATGACGGGGATGACTCTTTATCACTGCTAGTTTAGCGACTTGGGGGCATCAGGAAAAGTTAAATTCTCATCTAAGCGCGATGCCCCTCAACCATAAACCCTTACAAAAAACTCAGCCAATGAATTGAAAGGCCTGAAATATAAGGGTTTGAGGAAATTGGAACAGACACTAAGACCATGAGCAAGCCCCAGGCAATTGTAACTTTTTCGACATATAGCCCTGGCGTAGGCACCCTCTAAATGCAGAGTTCTCCGGACCAGGTTTGGTGCCCACGACCAGGCTGGCAGATGGTTTGGGTCCCAGCCCGAACAATCTCCCAGGTGTCGTTTTGACGACGGATATCAAACCGGTAACGGATGGCGGTCACCGAATCATCTAGCAGGTCCGTCAGGGTTACCGTAGTCATGGCCATATCCGGCATTTCGATGCCTGGAGCAGGCAACAGCTCTAGGGTGATTGGGGTGCCAGGGTCCCGTCCTACTTGGGCTAGGGCCAGTTCGAGGGGATCGGAACCGGTGCGATCGCCCACAGCAATCTCGGCCAAAATATCTCGATGGCCAGCTAGGGTTTCCCCATCACGCCAGACATTGGCAAACATCTCATCCCCGGCCAGCAAGTTGGCATCTAGTTGAGTCATCTGGCGTTGCAATACATCTATGGCCCGGTCTTGGTGGGGTTGCCCATCGTAATAGGTGACGACATTCCTCAAGGAAATTCCCAGTGGTTGATCTTGGGCTAGACTCCGTAGACCCCAAGCCCCTAGCAGTCCTAAGGTCAGGGTTAGCCCCAGCATCTTGCGGTGCGATCGAGATATAAACATAGTGAATTAGGTTGAAATCAACGGTGTTACAACATGGTCCTATACCAAGTCAAAGGTTGAATTTGAATTGGCTTTAGCAGCAATTCTGATTTTGTGGAATTTGCCGTTCGCCCTGTTCGCACGGCGGTCCCAGAGGAGCAACCTATGGAAGGGTGACCAGGCTTGCTTCCTCAGGGAGCCCCTGCTTGTTTCCTGTCGCTTGTGAAACGACAGGCTCAGCCTGAGCGGTCTTTATCAATCAGCAGAGTCATACTGAGAATTGCTGTTGGCTTTAGTTCCATTGAAGATCAAATCGCCAGCGATATCGCAGCAGCGCCATGGTTCTTAAACCTACGACTAACGGCCATGACTAAATAGCAACATTAGTCACTGATTCAGCGTCGACCTCAGTGTCGACGCTGATCGGTGCGATACCCTAAAGACAGCGCATCTATTCCCACGGTCATGCTGGATTTGCAGCAGTTTTACGACGCCTGTGACCCCACTCAGCCCCTGCGGGGCAGACGGTACTACATTGATTTTTCCACGGTGCGGGGAGGCGATCTGGTGCAAGAACTGGAGCGCAAAATTACCCGGCTCAGCCGCGATCGCGCTACTACCCAACTGTTTACCGGCCACATTGGCTGCGGCAAATCCACCGAGCTTTTACGTCTCAAAGATAGCCTCATGCGCCGCAACCACGAGGTGGTTTACTTCGAGTCCGATCGCGATTTGGAAATGGCCGATGTGGAAATCGCTGACATTTTGCTCAGCATTGCCCACAACATCAGCGAACACCTGGACAGCCTGGGCATTGCCACCCAGCCCAACTACCTGAAGACCCTATTTCAAAATCTGGCAGATACTCTGCGTACCCCGATGGAAATTTCCAGCGTCAGCTTTTCGGCGGGTATTGCCAGCCTCACCGCCTCCGCTAAGCAGAGCCCTGACATGCGCAGCCAGCTGCGGCAGTACCTAGAACCCCGCACCCGCAATATCATCAGCGCCATCAATGACGAGCTGCTGGGGCCTGCCAACCAGGGGTTGCAACGGCTAGGCAAAAACCGGCTGGTGGTAATTATGGATAACCTAGACCGGATTGATAGTGCGCCGCGATCGCCCGGGCGACTGCACTCGGAATATATCTTTGTTGATCGGGGGGAGCAACTGCGCCAGCTAGACTGTCACCTGGTCTACACCATTCCCCTAGAGCTGATGTTTTCCAACGACCTGGTGCGTCTGGCCAATCGGTTTGGCACCAACCCCCTGGTGCTGCCGATGGTGCCGGTGCAGGATCGCCAGGGGCACCCCGACCCCCAGGGGCTAGCGCTGTTGCGACAAATGGTGATGATTCGTGCTTTCCCCGATCTAAACGTGAATCAGCGGATTGAACAGGTGGGTCATGTGTTTGACGACCTGACCACCCTCGATCGCCTCTGTCAGATCAGTGGCGGCCACATGCGAAACCTGATTCGCCTGCTCGATGGCTGTCTGCGCAAACAGGACCCCCCTTTCCCCCGAGAGGTACTAGACGCAGTGATTCGTAACGAGCGAGATAACTTGATGGGTCTGGTCAGCGATCGCGAATGGGACCTGCTGCTGCAAGCCGTGGCACGGCAAGATGTACAGGGCAACGACGACTACAACATCTTGGTCCGTAGCCTATTTCTCTACGAATAT
>SLIY01000023.1 GCA_007135385.1 Leptolyngbyaceae cyanobacterium CSSed165cm_216 | reverse complement strand
TTAGTATGGAGTTTCCACCTTGAGGAGTGTACGGCAGTTGCCCCATGGGGCGGGCGGCTATTGCCCTAGGGCATCACCTAGGAACGTGGCACCATAAAGGAACTGAATTCAACCTCCTGCCATGCCCCAGTTCGTGCAATCGTTTTACACCTGGTATAAAGACACCCTAAAGCATCCCAAATACCGCTGGCTCTTGGCCGCGGGTACCCTGCTGTATCTGCTCAGCCCCATCGACATTTCCCCTGACTTTATCCCGATCATCGGCTGGATTGACGATGCCGTTGTGGCGGCCATCTTTGTGGCGTCCATGTCTGACATTTTGCTGTCTGGGTTGACCAAGCGACCCTCTAACCTGCAATCTGACGATTTCAATGTCGCCCACACCACCGTTGACGTCAGCCCCGAGTAGGTTAATAGACGGTTGAGATAGTTTCTCTTAAGCCCATGCAACCGGCTCCTGCCCCCCTCGCTCCCCATGCATCCCCCGAGGTCAGGGGGTGCTAGAGCAGCAGCCTCACCCTAGCCAAATCCAGTCCATCGCAGACAATTTCATTGCCCTATGCCTGTTAACAAAGATCCAAAGCCACCCCGGTCACGCACCATTGCCAACCTGGTGCTGTGGACCGCCACTGGCTTGCTGTTGCTGAACATTGCCTTTACTGGGTTCTCCGGCTCCCAGGCCGCCAAAGAGCCCTACAGCATGTTTATCCATCGGGTGCAAGACCAGGAGGTGCTTAAAGCCTCAGTGGGTCAAGATGAGATTCGCTACCAGGTGAAAACCGCCGACGGTGAACCTGGGGAGATCTACACCACCACCCCCATTTTTGACCTCCAATTACCCCAACTGCTAGAGGATAATGGGGTCGAGTTCGCTGCGCTGCCACCCCCCAGAGGTCAATGGATTGGCAGTCTTTTAAGCTGGGTGATTCCGCCGCTAATTTTTATTGCGGTGTGGCGTTTCTTTTTAACCCGCAATGGTGGTGGTCCCCAGGGGGCATTGTCCATTGGCAAAAGTAAAGCCAAAGTCTATGTGGAAGGGGAAGCGGGCAAAATCACCTTTGAGGATGTGGCTGGCGTCGAAGAAGCCAAGGCCGAACTGGTGGAAATTGTTGACTTCCTCAAGACGCCTAAGCGGTTCACCGACCTGGGGGCTAAAATTCCCAAGGGGGTACTCCTCGTGGGGCCACCCGGCACTGGCAAAACCCTGATGGCCAAAGCCGTAGCGGGGGAAGCTGGGGTACCCTTCTTCAGTATTTCCGGCTCCGAATTTGTAGAGCTATTTGTGGGGGTGGGCTCCTCTCGAGTGCGGGATCTGTTTGAACAGGCCAAAAAGCAGGCTCCCTGCATCATCTTCATTGACGAACTGGATGCCATCGGCAAGTCTCGCTCCTCTAGCAGCTTCTACGGCGGCAACGATGAGCGGGAGCAAACCCTGAACCAATTGCTAACGGAACTGGATGGGTTCGATGCCAGCGACACGACAGTCATTGTGCTAGCCGCCACCAACCGTCCAGAAACCCTAGACCCAGCCCTGCTGCGCCCCGGTCGATTTGACCGCCAGGTGCTGGTCGATCGCCCCGACCTCAAGGGTCGTCAGGACATTCTGTCGATCCACGCCAAAGAGGTGAAGCTGGCGGAAACCGTTGATCTAAAGCAAATTGCCACCCGTACCCCCGGGTTTGCCGGGGCCGACCTGGCTAACCTGGTTAACGAAGCGGCGTTACTGGCCGCCCGCCGGGGCCATACCCAGGTGCAACAAGCAGACTTCAGTGAGGCGATTGAGCGGCTAGTGGCCGGGCTGGAGAAAAAGAGTCGAGTGCTAAGCGATAAAGAAAAAGAGATTGTCGCCTACCACGAAGTGGGCCACGCCCTGGTGGGGTCCGTCATGCCTGGCACCGACCGGGTGGAAAAGATTTCCATCGTTCCCCGGGGGATGGCCGCCCTGGGCTATACCCTACAATTGCCCACCGAAGATCGATTTCTTAGGGATGAGGCAGAACTTAAGGGGCAAATTGCCACCCTGCTAGGGGGCCGCTCTGCCGAAGAACTGATCTTTGGCAACATTACCACTGGGGCAGCCAATGACCTGCAGCGGGCCACCGACCTGGCCGAACAAATGGTTACCAGCTACGGCATGAGCCAGGTGCTAGGGCCGTTAGCTTATGATCGCGCCCAGCGCAATATGTTTTTAGATAACGGTATGGGTAATGCCCGTCGCCCCATCAGCGAAGACACCGCCAAAGCGATCGATACCGAAGTAAAGACCCTAGTGGAAGCGGGCCACCAGCGAGCCCTGGATATTTTACAAACCAATCGACCTTTGCTAGAAACCTTGGCCCAGCAACTGCTGGAAGCTGAAGTGATCGAGGGAGACTCCCTGCGGGAACAGCTTAAACAGGTGATGCTCCCGGAAGCCCCCCTGGAGGGGGTTCCGCCAGCGGCGGTGACCACAGTATAAGTTGGGCTTTAGGGTTGGGCTAGCAGCCCAACCCTAAAGTATCAAGTAGATGATTTAATTTCGGAGGTTATATGCAATCCACCCCAGATAGCGGTAGTCGCAAACTGCTCTCAGCCGTGAGCCACGGTTCAATTTTCTTCAATACCCTGATCT
>SLIY01000085.1 GCA_007135385.1 Leptolyngbyaceae cyanobacterium CSSed165cm_216 | reverse complement strand
GTCCCCCCTGGCCCTATATTGTCAGTTTGCAGGGCATAGCCTCTATGGCCTTGACCTGTGGCCACCAGCGGTGGAACTGGCCCGCCTGGGCCTCTGGTTGACGGGGGTGGCGTATAGCCAAACGCCCCAGGACCTGGCCCGCCTGCCAGATCTGAGCCTGACCCTGCTACAGGGCAATGCTCTGATTGGTCTCGTGCGGGTTGACTCGGAACGGTTTGACCAGATTCCGGCCAAAGGGCGGCGGCGTGCCACCCATGCGCCCCTAGGGCAGGGGAATCTGTTGCAGCCGCTGCTGGCTGATACCTACCAGTCAGTCTTGGCCGAACGCCAGGTGCGTCTAGAGCATTACCGCAGCCAGACCCGCCTGCTGGCGGAAGCGGGGAGTGTGCCCACCTATGCGCAGGCAGACTTTCTGCGCGATCGCCTGGACGACCTCAACCGCATTGCCCAGGATAAGCTTACCCATCTGCTGTGGAGCGAAGGCAGTCAACAGCTCAGCATTCGGGTGGCCGATAGTGCCGGTTCCCGCCAAACTCGCCCCCTGGCGATCGCTGACGTGGAAGCAGTTAACCCCTTCCATTGGGGGTTTTATTTTCACGATCTACTGCGCGATCGTTCCTCTGAGCCGCAAGCTGACGGCCAGGGGGGCTTCGACATTATTCTCAGCCATTTCCCGGGTGGGGCGGTACAGCCCACCGCCGCTGAGTTTATCGATCTCTATCAGGACTTATTCCAGGCCAAGGGGGTGGCCCCTTCCACCTTTCTGCATAACCACCAGCAGGTGCTAGCCATTGCCCCTGACTTGGCCACTGCCTGGGATCACTATCGCGGCCAGTTTGCCCTGCCAGGAAAGTATTTCCGCCGCTCGGGCCAGTATCCCTGTGCGGCCCAAAGCCAGGGACGACTTTACTGGTCGCGACTGTTTCTGGAGCGGGCGGTGCAGTTGCTGCGTCCTGGGGGACGCTGTGGGGTGCTGCTGGACCCCTTTTGGGCCAAGGCTAACAGTGCCCCCCTGCGCCACTGGCTGGAACGTCACACCACCCTAGAGGCGGTGGTCGATCTATCTAACCACCAGAGTCTGTGGCCTGATGTACCTGACCGCACTACCCTCTGCCTGCTGTGGCTACGGCGACGGGGGTCCACCACTGCCTGCCCCTACAGTGCCTATAACCGAGTCGCCAATGCCCTGGCCCCAGAGGCCCTAGGGGCGACGTTGCAACGCCTGATCTACCTGCCGGAAAAGGGCCGCTAAATCGGTGGCATTGTCGAGCACCACATCGGCCTGGGCGGCTTTTTGGTCCAGGGGCATTTGGCTTTCAATTCGAGCGGTTGCTTGGGCTGGGGTGAGGTGATTGCGGGCCATCAGCCGCTGCCGCTGCTGCCCTAGGGGACAGGTCACCACCCAAATCTCGGTCACCTGGTCGGTCAATTCCGCTTCAAATAGCAGGGGGATCACTTGCACCACCACCGGCTCTGCGGCTAATGCCGCCATAGCTACGGTAAAACATTGGCGTACTACCGGATGGATTTGCTGCTCTAGCCAGGCCTTTTCGGTGGGATCGTTAAAGATAAGGTCCCCTAACCGGGACCGATTTAGGTGGCCATCTGAGGTCACCATGGCCTCCCCGTAGCGGGCTTGAATTGCCTCAAGCACCGACGATCCTGGTGCCACCGCCTGGCGGGCATAGATATCGGCATCCAGCACCGGTAGCTGGTGGATGGTTTGCAAATAGTCAGCCACGGTGGATTTGCCTGTGGCAATGCCGCCGGTTAGTCCGATGATCCGCTGGCCCATGCTGCGATCGCCTCCGTCAGCGCATCTAGGGTATAGGCCGCTGGCTCAATATCCACTCGCCCCAGTTGTGCCTGGCAGGTGTGCGAGGTTTTCGGGCCAATGGAGGCCACGGCTACCCCCTCTAGCCACTGCCGCCAGTTAGGGCCTAGCCCCTGCGCTAGTAACTGGCTGGTGTGCCCTACGGTTTTTGAGCTGGCAAAGGTGATAACGTCCACTTGGCGATCGCGCAAAGCCCTGATCGCGCTGACTTCTGGCCTTAACGGACAGCCTGACTCATAGGCCGCCACCTCCACCACCTCAGCCCCAGCAGCGGAAAACGACTGCACCAGCACCTCTCGCCCACCGCTTTCTACTCGGGGAAACAAAATCCGCTGCCCGGCTACCGACTCGGGGAAGGTCTCCACCAGCGAGTCGGCCACAAAGTCGGGGGGAATAAAGTCAGGGCTCAATCGCCATTGCTGCAGTACGGCGGCGGTTTTATGACCCACTACCGCGATTTTTAGGCTCCCCAAGGCCCGCAAATCATGACCCTGGTTCAACAGGCGATTGAGGAAAAAGTTGACGGCATTGGCCGAAGTGAGGATCAGCCACTGAAAGCTGGGGAGGGCCGCGATCGCCCGATCCACCCCATCCCAGCTGGAGGGGGGCCGAATTTCCAGGGCTGGCATCTCAACCACCCTGGCCCCTTGGGCCGTGAGCAGGTCGGTGAAGGCACTGGATTGGCCAGCGGAGCGGGTGATCAGGATGGTTTTGCCGGTTAGGGGTGGGGCGGTAGGGACGGTACCCGTGTGTCCGCCCTCTGGAGATGGGGGGATGGGGGGATGGG
>SLIY01000229.1 GCA_007135385.1 Leptolyngbyaceae cyanobacterium CSSed165cm_216 | reverse complement strand
TTAATATCAGAACCGGTGCCATCGTCGCCAGGACCATGCAGAATCTTCAGCGTCAACAACAATCACCTAGTAATCAAGAGCGCCAGACCGAGATTGAGTGCATTCAAGAGGTCATGCTGCTACTTGATAACCTATTTAATCGAGAAGAAGCGACGGTTAAGTCAGTGCTTGACTGCCTTTATGATGTGGGTTCTATCCAGTTGATTAATCAGAAGGTGAGTATTAAAGTCCTCCATGGTCCGCTCAAGGGTATTGCTCGATTCACGAAACCCGTCTTTCGCATCTTTGCCCTCCGCTGGTTTAAGAAAAACAGTCCTTGGCTGATCACTCGCTGGCTATTCAACCAGGTGAAATTTGAGGATCAACCGTCTGCTTCCCAGCCAGCGGAGGATGAGGTCACACTGATTGATGTGGTCCCTGTGCGCAGTGCATTGCCGCCATTGGTCGAAAAGCAAGCAGCCGAAATTAACTCTCTGCGCGATCGCGTTGGTTGGCTCACGGTAACGGTGATCGTGCTAGCTTTCCTCGGGTGCCTAAACCTACTGACTTAGGGCTCACGGTTTGCGGTATGCGGTTCAAGACGAGCCGTAGACCTTGCACCGTATACCCTAAACCCTGTTGACCCGTCACCTCTGGCTTGACAGAACCCTAGGATGTTGGCTAAGCCCATAGGGATCGCTAAACCCATTACTTCAACTGGTGACCACAGTTCCCACAAAAGCGATCCTCTGGACTCACTGAGGCCCCACACTGGGTGCAAAATTGTCGTTGTTCCTTGGGGGTAGCCTCAGGGTTACCCATCTGCATCTCCATATTGCCGATACGCATGGCCATTGGATTAGAAGACATCTGCATATTACCCATGCGCATCGGTTGCATGGGCTGCATGGGTTCCATCGGTTCCATGGGCTGCATCGGTTGCATCGGTCGCATGTTAGGCACAGGCATATGGTCCGTCGGCTGTACCGCTATGGTTTGACCGCTGGCCCAGGCAGCAGCGCTAGTCGCTAAGCCAATTTGGCTGCCCTGGACTTGAACCATCACGACCCCCTGGGCGGACACACAACGAATTAAGACCCCATTCCCCACTTGGGCTACTTGGGGCACGTCTGTCCAGGGGCCTGTCTGTACGGTATTGCTGGCCTGTTGTTGCTGGCCTGCGCCAGAGCTAGAAACCAAAATAATCGTGGAATTGCCCTGGTTATCTAGATAAATAGAATGGCCAGGACCAAGATCACAGCGATAGGGCATAGTACAAGTGTCATGAGCTACCGTTACCATTGTGAAAGGTTTGAAGGCAATTTCGCCGAGTTTCACCTTTCTCTTAAGATCTACCCAAGATCTGTCCCAGTGCTCCGCCCATAGCCAAAGGCTTGGGTGGGGGTGTAGACGGTCTCTTGAGTGATTGCTTTTGGCACTATGCAGCTACTACCTATGGCCAAAAAAAGTGCAGGGCTACTGATGTACCGCACCCAGTCTGGACAACTGGAAGTTTTGTTAGTCCATTCTGGCGGTCCCTATTGGGTGAATCGACACTGGCAAGCCTGGTCTATTCCCAAGGGGGAAATTGATCCTGGTGAAGACACATTTGAAGCCGCCAAGCGAGAATTTCAGGAAGAAACGGGGCAAATCCCCCAAGGGGTTTTCTACCCTTTGCGTCCGGTGCGGCAAGCGGGGGGAAAGCTGGTGTTTGCCTGGGCCTTTGAAGGTAACTTCGATCCAGCGATGCTGCACAGCAATACCTTTGTTCTAGAGTGGCCCCCCCACTCTGGGCAAATGCAAGAATTTCCAGAAGTGGATCGGGCCGCCTGGTTCTGCTTAGAAGAAGCTAAAAAGCGGATAATTAAAGCGCAAGCGCAGTTTTTAGAGGATTTAGTTGTGACCGTAGAACGGGCTCAGGCTACTTTGCCTTAACTACTTTGCCTTAAGTAGAGGGTCCTAAAGCTAAGGAATGTTGCAATTCTGCTGCCCTGGCTTCAGGAAACTCTCTTGGGGCGAGGGGAAAGGCTTACAATAGCGACTCAGCGCTAACCATTCATCAGATTACCTGTGTTTACCACTGTCCTCGTTGCTCTCAACAATTCCCCTTCTGACAACGCCATTGTAGAAGCTGCCGGAAATCTGGTGCTTGGCCCTCAAGCACGGGTGATTATGGTTCATGTTTTGCCCTATGCCGATGATGTGGCTGGCCAAGATGCCTCTAGACCGCTGCCTCCAAATCATGATTTTCCCCACCACGACATTGAGCAACATCTCAGAGCTTGTGCCCAGCGTCTGGTTGATAACTTCCCGGCGATTGAGGTAGTCCTAGGGGAACCTGATCATGAAATTATTCGGTTAGCTAATATTCATCAGGTCGATTTGATTGTGCTGGGCAGTCGTGGGCTACAGGGGGTCGATCGCATCATTGAGGGATCGGTCAGTAGTCGGGTATTGGAGCAGGCTCCCTGTACGGTCATGGTGGTGAAGCCCAAAGATTGACAACTGAGAGCCTGGCACCGGCCACCAGGACTATGACCCACGTTGCTGAGGGGGATAGGTGTCAGGCAGGGTTGGCCAGTTTGTACCGTCCTGTACTGGGTTAACTGGCGATGGGTTGGTTTTGATGGTCTAAAAACTGCCTAAGCCGCCACATTGTCATAGTTTGACCAAGATTTAGCGGTAATGCAGAAACCCCCTCTAGGCGCGACTGTACCCACTGATCGCCCCAATACCACTGGTGAAATCCATCAATTCCCCCGGACAATATCATGTGTAAGCTGTGGTCGGTCACCTGTTGAACCTGGTGACGCACTTCGACTAAGCCTAGATAACTGTTAAACACAAGCCCCTCATGGAGTTCCTCAGGCAAGCCTTCGGCAAAGCGTTGGGGCCAAAGCCATTGACGAAACTTTCCCGGTTGGAGCAAACTTGCTTTAATCTGGGCCTGGGTAGCGTCTAATTCGATGCGTAGATGGCTCTGTTGAAGGGTCCCTAGCATAGGCTTTGCCAACAAACAACTCCTCTCAGTATGCCAAAGAAGACCAGCCACCGCAGCCCTATAGGCGGGCAACTAGAGACCACTATGACTGGGTCACACTAGACCTTCTACAATATTCACTAAGGATTGTTAAGTAACACTGGGGCAACGCATGGCAGATCAACTGATTCGAGCGACCGCCGCTGATGGAGGTATTCGGGTGGTCGGGGTGATCACCACTAAACTAACGGAAGTAGCCCGGCAACGGCATCATCTGTCCTATGTGGCTACAGCGGCCTTGGGGCGCACTATGGCGGCAGGACTGCTGTTGGCTTCTAGCATGAAGCGATCGCAGTCTCGGGTAAATGTTCGAGTGCGCGGCGATGGTCCCTTGGGGGGTATTTTGGTCGATGCCGGTTTGGATGGCACTGTGCGAGGTTATGTCGATAATCCAACCATTGAACTGCCCCCCAATGCGGCTGGCAAATTGGACGTGGGCGGGGCGGTAGGTCGCGAGGGGTATGTTTACGTGGTGCGAGATGTGGGCTATGGCTACCCCTATTCCAGCACCGTCGAGTTGGTGTCAGGGGAAATTGGCGACGATTTGACCCACTATCTGGTGAACTCTGAACAAACGCCATCGGCCCTGGTGCTGGGGGTGTTTGTGGGGGCCGATGGGGTCGAAGCAGCCGGTGGGTTACTGCTGCAAATTTTGCCTCGGGCGGCTGAAGATACCGAAATGGTTTCACTACTGGAAAGCCGTCTATCATCGCTGACAGGATTTACCCCCCTGCTCCGCGCCCACAAGACCCTACCCCAAATTTTTGAAGGGTTGGTGGGAGACATGGGCCTCGAAATTTTGCCAGAATCCCAATTGGTTCAGTTTAGTTGCCCTTGCTCTTTTGAGCGGATGTTGGGGGCGTTGAAACTATTGGGGGAAGAAGAACTGAGAGACATGATTGAAACGGATAACGGGGCCGAAGCTACCTGCCACTTCTGTAACCAGATATATCACACCAATAGTCACCAACTGGCCCAGTTGATTGAGGACTTGCGGGAGGAAAAGCAGGCGGCCAGACAGTAGGTCTATGGAAAATTAACCGACTCGTGCATCGTCGGCAAGCCCGTAGACCACTACTCTCGACCAATGCCAAAGAGTACGTATGATCCCATTAGCCGTGCAGTACACTCAGGAGGGTGAAGGCAGCCTTCTGCCCCCTGCCTACGGAGTCCAGGCGAAACCCCATTGCCTTCTGCTAAACATAATGACCGATCCCGCCTTTTACCATGTTCCTGTCCTCCCCCAAGCGGTGGTGGAGGGACTGCATATTCAGCCCCAGGGGGTGTATCTTGATGCCACCGTAGGCGGCGGTGGCCACAGTCAGTTGATTCTGGCACAGGACCCGACAGTGCGCCTGGTGGCGGTGGATCAGGATGAAGCCGCGATCGAAACGGCCCAGGCTCATTTGGCCGCATGCCGCGATCGCATCTGCTTTTGGCAGGGCAACTTTTCCCAGTTCGACCCAGGCGAGCAACGATTCCAGGGTATTTTGGCCGATCTGGGCGTCAGCTCAGCCCAGTTTGATATTCCCGATCGCGGCTTTAGCTTTCGCCATACCGCCCCCCTAGATATGCGCATGGACCAACGCCAGGACTTAACGGCCGCCGAGATTGTCAACCATTGGGACGAGACGGACCTGGCTAACCTGATTTACACTTACGGCGAAGAACGCCTCTCCCGCCGCATTGCCCGCAAGGTGGTCGAGCAACGCCCATTTCAGACCACCACCGAGCTGGCCGAGACGATCGCCTCCTGTGTACCCCGCAAATACCGCTATGGCCGCATTCATCCTGCCACCCGCACCTTCCAGGCCCTGCGGATTGCGGTGAATCAAGAGCTTGATAGGCTGAAAACCCTACTAGAAAAAGCACCCCACTGGCTGGCCCCCGGTGGGCGGCTAGCGATCATCAGTTTCCACAGCCTGGAGGATCGCCTGGTAAAACATAGCTTCAAAGATAACCCTGACCTGACAGTGATCACCAAAAAGCCAATCGTCGCCACCCAGGAGGAAGTAGACAGTAACCCCAGGGCGCGATCGGCCAAGCTGCGGGTGGCGGAGCGACTCGCCGCCGCCCCCGATGGAGCAACGGTGGCGGCAGGGGCTAAAACATCAAAATACTAGGGGGTTAGCGCTCAAGCCGAAAGCCTGACCTTAAATCTGCCCTGTTAACCCACTGGGGTGGTCTTAATTTCAGCTAAACGCTGATTCAGATAGGTCTCAGCGGTCAGGGTCGGGAACCGGGGCTGTCCGCCAGTGCGCCCAAGAAAGACGGCTTGGGGAGATAGATCAATTTCGGGGCGGGGGTGGACAAAAAAGGGCATCGACAGTCGTCGCTGATTGCCCTGGCGAGGATTCGACACCCGATGGGTGGTGCTTTTAATCAAGCCATTGGTGAGATTTTGCAGCATATCACCGGTATCCACCACAATCTGACCAGGGGTAGCCTGAATCGGTAGCCATCGCCCATCAAGGGTCAAAATTTCTAGCCCAGGGGCCGTCGCTTCGCACAGCAGGGTGATTAAATTAATATCTTCGTGGGGCGCAGCTCGCAGACTGCCAGCGGGTGCCCCCAGTGGAATAGGTGGATAGTGGGCTAGGCGCAAGATGGTATTGCCACCCCTGGCCATATCGGTTAGCCAAGCCTGCGGCTGCCCCAGGTAAAGGGCACAGGCTTCCAGCAACCCATGGGCACAGGCCAGCAGTTGTTGGTACAGCCGAGTCATGATCGGGCGAAACTGGGGAACCTCGGTGGGCCAGGGGGCGGGGTCTTGATCAAAACTACGGTAGCTAACGTGCCAGAACTCCTTCAAGTCAGGGCAGGTGTAGTGCTTGGCCTGCTCGGTTCCAAAGCCTGAAAAGCCCCCCTGCCCAGGGTAGTGATCGGCATCATACTGACCCTTAACCCGGTCGGGCAGAGTAAAGAACTCAGTTGCGGTTTGATGGGCTCGGCGCACCACTTCTGGGGCCACCGGGCCCTGGTCCAAGATAAAAAAACCAATCGTTTCTAGGGCTTGACCTAGGATTTGAATCGCCTGCTGTCGCCGCATTGGGTGGGCGCAGGTGAGGTCGGTGTAGTTGACAACAGGCACAGGGGGAAGGGGCATGGGCGATCGCCGGGCTGGTTCGAGGGGGCTGGCTGGATTGTAGCAGGAGTATTCATAGGATAAGGTTGGGAGGGATAGATCTGATCATTGAAAGATCGAGTGAGTTTAGAGATTGAGTCAGCCAGAGTCATTGTCCCAAAGCCCAGATCATCAGGTGTTGCTGCATGTCGGTCATCAGCCCATCACCGCTGATGATCTTATAGGCACCCTACGACGCCATGGGTTGTTACCAGCGGTGATTAAAGAATTAGTGATCGATCAGGCGATCGCCACCATACCCGACGACACCTCATCGGTTACCGCTGGAGAGGCCTTAGATCAGGCGATCGTCACCTTTAGGCAAACCCATCAACTGGCAAACGAGTCCCAGGTAAAGGCCTTTTTACAACAGCGGGGACTAACCACCGCCGACCTCGGTCCCCTGGCCCAGCGCCACCACAAACTCCAGCAGTTTAAGCAGGCCACCTGGGACAAGCAGGTGGAATCCTACTTTTTGCAGCGCAAGCAACAGCTGGACCGAGTGCTGTATTCCTTGATTCGCACCCGCGAGGCCGGACTTGCCCAGGAACTCTACTTTCGCATCCAGGACGACGGTCAGCCCTTGGCTGACCTGGCGCGGGAATTTTCAGCGGGTCAGGAAGCCCAAACTGGCGGCTTGATTGGGCCAGTAGAATTGGCGGTGCCCCACCCCGCCCTAGCTAAGGTACTGGCAGTGAGTCAGCCTGGGCAACTGTGGCCACCCACCCCAATGGGGGAATGGTTTGTGATTGTGCGGCTAGAGAAGTTTTTACCCGCCAGACTCGATCACCCCACCCGACAGCGTCTGTTAGATGAATTATTTAATACTTGGTTGAGTGAGCAGGTGCAGAAGCATTTAGCTACCGAAACAGCTGAGCAGGTTGATCATTAGTACTAGGGAGAGTCGGCTACAGCCCTGCACTTGACTAGATTTACTTAGCTTTTTTCGGTCTTCCCGGCCAAAACAATCATTAGAACAGGCCCCCTGCTCATTGAACAGGGGGCCTGTTCTCAACCTGGGAGCAGCATCGAGTTACAGGGTAGCGAGGCTACCGGCGATCGCCGCACAGGCGGCTGACACTGTAGCCGTGCCGAAGATCCACCAGGCAGCGGCTTCGGCAGTTTTGCGAGTTTCCTCCACCTGCTGCTGCATCTGGTACTTGATCTCGTCTAGGCGTTTTTCCACCTCGTGCTCTAGCTGTTCGGCTTTTTGCAGGGCGGTGGTACGCACTTCATCTACCTGGTCAATGACTCGCTGGGCATCGGCCTCAGACACAGCATCGTGGGAGCTCAGGATGGCCACCAGGGTATCACTATCCACCTGGTCGAGACGCTGGCGCAAAGCCTCGAACCCAGCCTTGGGGTCATCCAGCATCTGTTGCAAGTCGCGCTTGATGCCGTAGTAGTCTAATTCAGGTCGACCCAGAGAGTCTAGGTACTGACGAATGCGGGCTAAAATGCCGTCAATAATCGACTTTACCTGGTCTTGCATTCGGTGCAGCTGATCCATAATCTGGTGACGAATCGCCAGTACCTGGTCTACAGCGGCTTCGGCTTCGGCCTGGGTCATGTCAGGGCGCTGGGCCAGCAGAGCTACCACGGCATCCCGGTCAATCATGGACAGACGGGCTTGCAGGCGTTCGGCCCCTAAGCGGGGATCCTCCAGTAACAGCTTCAAGTCGCGCTTGATGCCCTCGGGGTTAAGGGCGGTCTTGTCAGTATTGCGCAGGTAATCTTCCAGGGCCTGTTCAAAGGACATGACTTCAGCCTTGGCCCGGCGAGCTAGTCGCTGGGGCATGTGCAGCAGATCGCGAATGGAAGTTTGGACATCATCAATAATTTGATTGATGTCAGCCTCGCTGAGGTCATCCCGCTGGCTTAGCAGCTGCACTAGGGTATCGCGATCGATCTGGGCGAGACGAGTCCGTACGGCTTTGAAACCCAATTTGGGATCATCCACTAGCAATGACAGGTCACGCTTAATGCCCTCGGGGTTAAGCTCAGGCTTGCCAGTTTTTAGTAAATAGGTCTCAATCGCCTGGGTGGCCTCGTTGTACTTGGCCTGGGCCTGGGCCGTCAGATCGGCCGGGGCATGAATGACCTGGTGCCAGGTGGCCTCAACCTGCTCTAGGGTCTGCTGCACCTGGGCTTCAGACAAGTCATGGCGTTGGCTGAGCAGTTGTACCAGAGTGTCGCGGTCAAACTGGGCTAGCCGCTGACGTACCCGGTGAATCCCCACATCGGGCTCATCCAATAGGGCCTGGATGTCATTTTTGATCGCCTCGGGGTTGAGTTCGGTCTTGCCGGTCCCTTGCAAGTAGTGCTGTAGGGCCTGCCACTGGTTGTCTAGGCGGGCCTGGGCGGCCGCCTGCAAGCCTTCGGCATCGGCCTGAACTCGGTTCATCACCTGCTCTAGACGACTGGCCACAGCCTGGGCCTCGGTGTCGCTCAGATCTTGGCGCGATCGCAGGGCATCTAAAAAGGCATCATAGCTAAAGACCTGGAAGCGATCGCGCAATTCTCCGGGCTCGGCATAGGAATCATCGATGAGCTCAGCAAAGGAATCGGTAGCCCCACTGGCCAACAGGTCTTCCCGAGCGGTGCGCTGTAGAAAGGTGTAGACCTGAGTTTGCAGGGTCTTGGCTGCCTCCAACCGATACCGGGTTGAGACTTCCCCTAGGGCCTGCTGACGCACCTCGTCCAGTAGACCCGCCACCTGATTAACTTCCGCCTGAGTCAACAGCCCCCGGGAGGCTAAAAGTTCGGCAAAGTAGGCTCGGTTTAGGGGCAGCAGTTCCTGTCGCAGCAGGGCCGGGTCAGCGGTGGGGTCATAGATCACATCCCAAAACTCTGCTTTCAGCCGCTGAGGCTGAAGCTGCCAAGGGTAGGCGCTGTACAGATAAGCTTCTACATCTAGCTTAACTACGCTGTAGGGTTCATCCTTGCCCTTAATCTGGGTAGCGATAGTATCGACAGAATCACTGACCTGGTGGGGCAGTTGCTTCAGGGTTTGGGTAATCTGAGCCAGATCAAGGTCAGATAAATCAGTGCGATTGAGTACGGTTCCCATTAGCATCCCTAGGCCCTGGGCCATCAGGCCAGCGGCCCCTTTTTTGCCAGAAGAAGACCCCTGGGCTGCAATCAGTTGATCCAGCCGTTCACTCAGCCGGTGGGAGACTAAATCTTCTCGGCGGGCAGACTTGAGATAGTCCATCAGTTCTGTCATGGCGTCGCGACCAGCTGTTTGACCGACAGCTCGTCGCCAACTGTGGTACAAGCGATCGGCCAGACGCTTAGTTTCCTGGCGAGACAGGTCGGTGCGACGGCTAACTAAATCTTCAAAGGCGGTACGATCGATTTGGGCCAGGGTGTCACCATCGGCCAGGGCAGTCACCTTAGAATCGTGAATTAGACGCTCAAACTCATCTTCTAAATCGCCAGTCTCTAGGGCCGGGGATCGCAGGGACATTAAATAATCACGCAGGGTGTCTTGCAAGTTGTTGTCATTCCACCCGGTCAGCAGCTCTTGACGGACGGCAGCGGCAGTTGCTTCCGCGGTTTCAACCACCTGGTTGCTGGCGGCTCTAGCTCCTATGGCGGCGGTGGCTGTACCCACCAAAGATTGAAAGCTTGAAGTAGCAGTCTTGACCACGGAGCCAATCAGTGACCCTACCGTGGTAGAACTGACCCAAAACAGTAGGCAAAAGTAGGTACCCCAAATCACCAGACCGGTGATTGCCCCCAGCAGGGCGCTGCTGTACAGACTGAGGCGCACCGCTAATAAGCAAGCAAAGAACAGAGACAAGCTAACGGTAATTAAGGTCCAAAGGCCAAAGGCTGTCGTAATTTTAGGACCACCGCCGCTACTCTTGGATGGATTGGCCGATTTACCATGACCAGCATAGGCAATGCCCACTGCGACCGAAAAATTTGTCAGCAGCAGTTGAAAGCCAAAGGCCAACACCAACCCCGACACTAGCGCAATAAAAAACTGTGGCCCTGAAAAAATCAGGGCGGCTTCTTCGGGGGTAGGGCCCCCCGGTCCTGGCATCTGGGCTACCCAAACCGTGGGTTGTGCCAACCCACTGAACCATCCAATCATGCTTTGCTCCCTTGCCAATATTTGACGAAATTCGAACGCGATCGCAATATTTTTTTGCCTTTCCCGTAGATCCATGACTCTGGGCAGGCGCGATCTCGATCTATGCTCTTAGATTGAACCGGTTTTCAGGGCCGCCGCCATCTGGCAGGAGAAGTATTCCTCTAGAGGGAAATACCTCTCTAGGTAGAAATATCGGGCTGGGGGGTGGGGGAGTGAAGGGGTGG
>SLIY01000256.1 GCA_007135385.1 Leptolyngbyaceae cyanobacterium CSSed165cm_216 | reverse complement strand
GAGGCGGCGGCCCTCTTGCCCGGGGAAGACTGCGGCTACGACTTCGTGGAAGAGGATGGTGACACCCGCCTCAGTGAGGCAGAACTGGCGCTGTTGCAGCCGGTCTTTCAGGACAGCTTCATGCTCAGCGATCGCGATCTGCTAGACAAGTACGCCGACCTGGCTTTTTGGCTGCAAGGGCTACCCCGGGCACGGCAGGCCCAGATCATTCGCGACTACTTACGGTGGATGGTGGAAGTCAACTTCCACGGCACCTGGTCGGCGGGGGTGGTGGCCGCCCAGTCCCCCACCGGGGAAGGGTTGCTGGGGGTGGCCCCCGAGGCCCAGATTCTGCCGGTGCGGGTGTTTGACTTGGATGGCTACACCAGCACGGCCCGGCTGATTGAGGCCACCGGCTACGCCGCCGCCCGGGGGGTGGATGTGATCAATATGAGCCTGGGGGGACTGCTGCCCAGCACCGCTTTCACCAACCATCTGTTTGAGCTGCAAGACCAGTATCCCAACCTGGTGATGGTGGCTTCGGCGGGCAACAGCAACCTGGATGGGGCTGGGTTTCCGGCGGCGATTCCGGGGGTGCTGTCGGTGGGGGCCACCAATATGGAGGGGCGGCGGGCTCCCTACTCCAACTACGGCGGGCAACTGGATGTGGTGGCCCCTGGGGGCGACCTGAGTGTGAGCGATCGCGGTGGCCTGTTGACCACGGGCGGCACCTGGCTGCCGGCCCTGTGGGAGGGGATGGAACTGCCGACCCGTCCCTGGGGCTATGGCCTCGACCCGCTGGGGCAGTATGTGCGGGTGCAGGGGACGTCGTTCTCGGCCCCGACGGTGGCGGGGGTGGTGGCGCTGATGCGCAGCGAAGACCCCAACTATCGGCTCAGCCGCGAGCAGTTGCTGGCCCGACTGACCGCAGCCGCCAGCTACGAGGCGCTGTCCCTCTCGGCAGCGGAGCAGCACCACTACCGCTTGCAAAAGTCCCTGGGCTTTGGCACGGTGCTGTATTTCCCCTTTGTGCGACCCTCTGGTATTTACTCTCCGGCCACCCCGGTGAGTGCTGAGCAGTACTACTTTGGGGCGGGGTTGGTGAATGCCCTGCGGGCGGTGCAGGCGATGCAGCGGTAGAAGGGGCGATCTAGTCAGGCCGTTGTGCGAGCTGTGGGGTGCGTCACTCTTGGGTGGCGTGCCCCATTGGCATATTTAGTTAGCGCAGTAAGGCAATGAAACCAGCTTGCTCGAAATGTTTATCCTACTTCGACTTTTGGTGCACCATACAAATAATGATCGTGGTTGATGGCCCCATCATGGGGTAGCTTGTCCCACTCTTCTGGCGGTACCTGGGCTTGAATAACTTCTACCTGATGCAGGAGGTCAAGGATACCACTGCTTTGGGCAGCAGGTGATGGGGACTGCGGAGTCGGTGCAGCACTCTGACGCGGTTTGAGGAAGAGGGGATATATAGTGGTTTCAGGGCGATCGCATTTTTGTTGAAACAGCCATCAATCATAGCCAGAATCACTGAATACTTACGATAGCTCAAGCCACGGTGGGTCATGGTTCAGCTAAAACAACGATTTCAAAGTTTTGAAGAATATCTAGCCTACGACGACGGGACGGATAATCTCTATGAGCTGTTTAATGGAGAACTAGTCCGAGTGCCCCCAGAATCTGGTTTCAATGTAGAAATTGCCACCTTTCTACTGATCCAACTGGCACAGCAGGTGGGTCATCGTCGGGTGCGGGGGCATGGCCTGGAGCTAGAGGTACGGGGAGAACCCCGGAATCGATTTCCTGACCTAACGGTGATTCGCGAAGAACACGTTGCCCAGCTTAAAACCCGCAACACGATTCGCCTTGCTATGGCCCCGCCACTACTGGTGGTGGAAATTGTCAGCCCTGGGGAGGTGCAGCGCAACCGTGACTATGTGGCCAAGCGAATGCAGTATGAAGATTTGGGGGTGCCGGAATACTGGATTGTGAATCCTCAGGCAGAAACCATCTTACTGTTGGCGCTAACGGACGGGCGCTATCGAGACGTGGCCACCGTAAGCGGGGAAGATGTGCTTCAGTCTCCCCAGTTGGGGCCATTGGCTGTTACCGCCGCCGATGTCTTTGCAGAGCAGTGATCTGTATTGGCTATGTCTCAGTCGAGGAGAACCTGTCTACAACTTACAAATAAATCTTATGCTAACCTGCCCATGGATTTAGCCGATGCTTCTTTGGTCGTCTTGGCCGAGGAGTTGGGACATGGGCGGATCTTTTCTGTCGATCAACGGGACTTTAATGCTTATCGCTGGAAGAACACCCAACCCTTCCAAAACCTGCTGCTGTGAAACTCCATAAAACTATTCTGATTTTATGATCGCCCTATGGCATCCATCAGGGCTCTCAGTCAGAGACTGGACTTCGACTTTTGGTGCACCATACAGGTAATGATCGTGGTTGATGGCCCCGTCGTGGGGTAGCTTGTCCTACGCGCTGTGATGGGCACGCAAGCTTTGCCCATCCTACGCAAACTTTAGTCATCGGATGTGGCATTGGCAAGGGCTTGGGCGACGGCTTTAGGATCTTGTTCGAGGTCTTCGGTTGCTGGATTTAGGTCAATCTCGGGATCGTAGGATAGGGCTTTTTCAAACAGTGAG
>SLIY01000458.1 GCA_007135385.1 Leptolyngbyaceae cyanobacterium CSSed165cm_216 | reverse complement strand
GGATTGGAGATGTGTCGTTGCTTGCCATACCAAATACTGTTCCTGTGGGTTGTGTATTTATGCTTATCTATCTATAACTATAGGCTGTTATTTCAGTTCCGGTAAGCTTTTTGGAGAATTCTAACCATGGCTAGATGCAACCGATATGCTTGGCTCCTCGCTCTGGGGCGGTGGCTGCTACCCCTGGGAATCATAGTGGGTTTAGGGCTGGGGCAGGGGATACCGGTTGGGGCAGCGCCAGCGCCCTCTGAACCGGACAGCGAGATTGCGGCACCTGTGCTATCCAGTAATCAGCCCGATGCCAATGATATTCCCTCCGAAACCGTGAGTCGGTTTGTCACCGCCTATCTTGCTGTGGTTAAGCTGATTGAATTGGAAGAGCCCAGCCTACAGCGGGCTGAAACTGACACAGAATCAAGGCAAATGCAGCAGGAGATCCAGGCTAAGGCGATCGCTCTCATCCAAGATAACGGCCTCACCCTACAAGCCTACTGGGAACTGCTGGGGCTAGCCAACAGCGATCCAGAGTTCCGGGAACGGGTACTGGCCCAGGTGGAAGAGGCTAGCCTTTAGGGCTGCACAAACTCTGAGGGGCGCTTAAAGTTTTCGACCGGTACATTGGCCAATGCCTGTTGCATAAAGTCCCGCCATACCGGAGCCGCATAGGTGCCGCCCGTGGCCCCAGACCGCATCGGAGAATAATTGTCGTTGCCAATCCACACCGCCGTCGACAACTGCGGCACATAGCCCACGAACCACACATCCCGCTGGGAGTCGGTGGTACCGGTCTTGCCCGCCGCCGGGCGGCCAATTTGAGCGCTGGTACCGGTTCCCCGGGCAATCACCCCTTGCATCACATCGGTTAACGATGCGGTCGCCCAGGGATCAAGCACCAGTTGGGGCTGTGGGGTATTGTCGAGCAACACATTGCCGGTACTGTCGGTCACCTGGACAATGAAGGTGGGGTCAGAGTGCCACCCATTGCTGGCGAAGGTGGCATAGGCCCCAGCCATTTCCATGGGGGTTAAATCCACAGCGCCCAGAGGTAACGAGGTGACCGGCTGCATGGGGCTACGAATGCCCAGGGTGCGACACACTTCAATAATTTGGTTAATCCCCACTGCCTGACCTAACTTGACGGCTGGGACGTTCCGAGACACCTCCAGGGCTGTACGAATGGGAATATTCCCCATAAACGATCCATCGTAGTTTCTGGGGCTATAGGAGCGGTAGCCGTCGGGATAGCTGACCGGGGTGTCAGCGACGCTACTGGCTGGGGTATAGCGCCCAGTGGCAAAGGCCGCATAATAAACGAACGGCTTAAAGGCTGATCCCGGTTGGCGATGGGCTTGAATGGCCCGATTAAACTGGCTTTCTTGGTAATCGACACCGCCTACCATCGCTTTGACAAAATGGGTGCGGGGATCGATTGCCACCAGGGCCATTTGGTCAGCAATGTGACGAATACGGGCACTGTGGCGCTTCACCGTGTCTTCAGCCATATTCTGCATGGCTAGATCCACCGTGGTTTGCACCCGCATCCCCCCTTTCAGCACCGCATCATTGCCAAACCGTTGCTTCAGTTCTTGAACAGCGGCCTCTGTGACGTAGGGGGAAATACTGCTGCGGAAGGACTTAATTTCCCCAATTAGCAGTGGAGCTGCCTTAGCTTCTGCTACTGCTTCTGGGCTAATCCAACCCAGTTGACGCATGCGGTTCAGCACAATCGCCTGACGTTGCTTGGTGTATTCGTAATTATTGAAGGGGCTGTAGTTTTCTGGAGCCTGAATCAGCCCCGCCATCATCGCCGCCTCAGGCAAGGTTAGATCGCGAGCCGACTTATTGAAGTAGCTTTGGGCGGCGGTTTCTACGCCGTAATTGTTATGCCCCCAATACACCTGATTCAGATACATCTCCAGGATTTCTTCCTTAGAGAAGATCTGTTCTAGCCGTAGCGCCAGTACCGCCTCAGCCACCTTGCGGCTAATCGCCCGTTCGGGGGTGAGAAACAGGTTCTTCACCAACTGCATGGTGATGGTGGACCCCCCTTCCACGGTGGCTCCCGCCTGGAAGTTGGCCATCACCGCCCGGCCTACACTGCTGGGGTTAATGCCGTTGTGAGAGTAAAAGTAACTGTCTTCAATCGCTAGGACCGCCCGCTTTAGGTGGGGTGACATGTCATCAATGTCGATCACTTCGCGGTTAGCTTCGTCATGCAAGCTAAACAGCAGGGTGCCATTGATGTCGTAGATGTAGCTGGTTTCACTGGGCACATAGTTTCTCAGCACCCTGACGTCGGGCAGATTGCGGAAGCTAATGGCTAGCCCCACCAACCCCCCAGCCACCACGGCACTAGCAACCATTGTCGTTCCCAGCAGGGCCGCGGCCGACACCTGCCCCACATCCTGAATGTACTTCAGGAGATTGGTGCCCCGGCGTAGGGGCCGAGGTTGAGAGCGGCTTTTGTGGCGAATGGTATTTGTAGACACGCTGACTATCAAAAATGAATAAAACGACAAGGGTCAGAGGGTGTGCGGTGAATCAGGGGTAGAGGGCATTGTGGCTGAATTCAATATCGGTAGATTATATGGTCACTAGATTATAGTGAGCTTTACCCAGGGCAGATGCAGAGATTTGCTGGAACTATAGCGCAGACTTCGGTAATTGGGTCACGTGGGTGGGCGGCTCGTCAACTGGCTCAAGATAACGGGCAGCATAATGGACTGGGCTGACCATTCCCCAGGGGGATAATGGCGTTTATAATCAATCCTTGGCCAGTTTTGGCTGGGGTTCTGCCCTGTCAAGTCTTCCCAGATGGTGACCTGTGGTCTGATGCCTGCAGGTAATGCGTTAGATAGCTCCTGGTATTGGCTTTGCCAGACTATGGTTGATCTTGGCAAACTTTTATAAGGAAGACCTAAGGACTCACCAGAACTCCTGCACTCTTAGTTGACGTTTCTTTAGACAATCTATGGTGGATACCCCCTCGCTTGCTTCAGCCGACATAACCGCTTTGCCCGCGTCATTGCAGGGGATTTACCGGGGGGTGAGTGAGGTGTTTCCCCACCAGCCTAAGTCCGAGGATCCTGACTTCAACCTGACCCAACGGCTGCTAACCAGCGATCGCCCCCTTCGCATCAAACTAGGCATTGATCCCACTGGGGCTGAGATTCACTTAGGGCATAGCATTCCAGTGCGCAAGCTGCGGGCCTTTCAGGACGCTGGCCACACCGCTGTGTTGATCATCGGCGATTTTACCGCTCGCATTGGCGACCCTACGGGCAAATCAGAGGTGCGTCGCCAACTGACCGCCGCAGAGGTGAAGGCCAATGCCCAAACCTATCTGGACCAGGTGCGGTCAATCCTCGATTTTGAGACCCCTGGGCGGCTAGAGATTCGCTACAACTCGGAATGGCTGTCGGATTTAGATTTAGGCAAAATTCTAGAGCTGTTGGGCACCATGACCGTGGGGCAAATGCTGGCCAAAGAGGGCTTCTCAGAGCGCTATGCCAAGGGAAATCCAGTGTTTTTACACGAGTTCCTGTATCCGCTGATGCAGGGCTATGACTCGGTGGCGATCCAATCGGATGTGGAGTTGGGGGGGACGGATCAAAAGTTTAATATTGCTGTGGGCCGAGACTTGCAGCGACACTTTGGCTTATCCCCCCAATTTGGCCTACTCATGCCCCTGCTGCTAGGAACGGATGGCCATCAAAAAATGTCGAAGTCGTTGGGCAACTATGTGGGGCTCCAGGAAGACCCCCTGAGCATGTACTCCAAATTAGAGAAGGTGCCCGATACGCTGATTCGCGACTATTTTGAACTGCTGACGAATCGTGACCTGGAGGCCTTGCCAGATAACCCCAGAGACTGTCAGAAGCAACTGGCCTTGGCTGTCACCCAGCAGTACCATGGCCTGGATGCGGCCGAGCGGGCACAGCAGGCGGCGATCGCCTTAGTGCAAGGGACTGGAGCCGCGGCAGCCGGGGTACCTGAGTTTTCCCTGGGGGCTGTTACCTTTCCGGCCAAGGCGTTTTACTTGATTGGGGCTACGGGGCTCTGTACCAGCAGCAGTGAGGCTCGCCGCCAAATTCAAGGAGGGGCCGTGAAACTAGACGGTCAAAAGCTAACGGACCCTAACCAGGTATTCAATACCCCTGACCCGCTGGTGGACAAGGTCATGCAGGTGGGGAAGAAAAAGTTTACGCGCCTGGTACCCTAACTAGCGGCAGGCTGCATCAGCACAGCCCATAGTTTTTCCCGTTCATCGGTGGATAGGGTTTGGGCAAATTGTTCTAGATCCTGCTGGGTCATGGTACGGAGTACGTCGTGTAAGGTACTGGACCCAGGGGCAGAACTGGGGGAGGGGGAAGTACGGGCCTTGGATTGGCTGGGTGTTGACGGCAGAGCACAATGGCCGCCCTCACAGTTCAGGTGGAGATCGCGCCAAATCATCGTAGGCAGGATCCAGCCCCGCTGCCCGTACAGTTCATGTAACAGCGCATCGGTTTCTAAAAAGGTTTTGGGCGATGGATAGACGGCTTCGGTCCAAGCATGGGGAACGGTAAACCCGTCGAAATGCTGGCGATAGGCCTCCGAATCTAATAACTCAGTAATCAGCGCTTTGGGGCCCTGGCGCATGAGAATATCGCAATATTGATGCATTTCCTCGGTGTCTTTAAGGGCACGACCAATGAAGTGCTTAAAGCAGGTTTCAAGGAATTTGAGGTTTGATGATTTGTCGTAAAACTCGTTGAGATAAACCTCGGAGTGCCCCAAATTTCTGAGAAATCGCTTGACCCCGATCTTTTTTCTCAAAAAGTCGGCTTCATCTTGGGCCAATTGCTTGCGCTCAAAGGCGTAGGGTTGCCGTTCTAGGACTTGAGCATAAATTTGATACAAGGCGCATTGCCGCTCTTCTCGGGCAGATTGGTAACTGACCTTAATCTCTTGAATCGCAAATTCATCAGCAGATGTCATGGTAAATCGTCCTGCTACTACAGGCAAAGCCAACAAAACGTTACCCCTATCCCAGCCGATCGCTAGGTCAGCAATCGGTCCAGGGAGATTGGGGATCGCCACCTCAACCTAGGGCTGGCTAAGCGCGACTGCGGAAAGGCTGCATGCCCCGCTACGGTGACAGTTGTAGATTGCCCAGGGGCGATCGCTGGCTCCCCGATTGATTCATTTCTTAATATCTAACATCTCGACAATGCCCATCATGCCTTGATCTTCGTGGTCTAGCATGTGGCAGTGGTAAACCGTTTTGCCGACAAACTGGCGAAAGGCAATCCGAATGGTGGCGGTTTCGTAAGCGGGGACATTCACCACGTCTTTCCAAGCTTTGAGTGGTTCCGGTTGGCCATTGCGGGCCACCACTTGAAACGGGTTGGTGTGCAAATGGAAGGAATGGTCCATACCCGCCCGATTGATGATCACCCAGTCTTCAACGGTGCCGACGTTGACTTGTACATCGACCCGATGATGGCCAAAGGCACGGCCATTGATTAAAAATTGATCGCCGGTTTCGGGGTCAAGACCGTGGTCTAGGACAAATTCTCGAGTGGTGGTGGGTTCCGGTAAGGGATCTACTGTTCCCAGTGTTTCCGGCCAATCTACCGCTGTCCCTGGCGCCCCATAGTTGACCTGGGCGATGGGGAGGGGCTCGGTTTGCCCCAAGCTACCCATCGACGGGTGGCCACCGTGGCGGTCTGTCATCCCTGCCATCATGTCGGCTAAACCGCGATCGTAAGGCAGGGTGACGAGGGGGTAAGTTCCTGGGGGCTGATCACCAGGAACCAGCATATCCACCCGTTCGCCAGGGGACAGCAGCACCTCCTCTTGGGCGATGGGGGCCTGGAGTATGCCGCCATCTGTAGCCATTAGCCACCAGGGATGGTTCTGGAGTTGCAGCCGGTAGAAACGGGAAGCAGAGGCGTTCAGTAGCCGCAACCGCAGCAGCCCACCATGGGCCAGGGGAAGGGTGGGGTTGGCTTGGCCATTGGCGGTGATCAGGTCCCCTTCTCGCCCCCACATGCGGGCCATGGGCATGGGCTCTCGGACTTGGCCCTGGCGGTTGAGATCAAAATCTTGCAGCACCAGTACAGCCTCCTGGGCTGACTGCAGGGCGGGCAGTCGTTCATCTGGCCCGCGCACGATGAATTCTCCGGCCAATCCGCTAGACAGCTGCTGAGCTACAAGTCCATGGTAGTGGGGGTGATACCAAAATAGGCCGGCTGGATGGTCAACGGGAATGTCAAAGATGTAGTCAACGGTTTCGTTAGGATTAACCACTCGAAACGGGTTGTCGGCTAGCCCGGTGGGGTCAACGTGGAGGCCGTGAAAATGGAGGTTAGTGGGCTGATCAAGCCGGTTGGTAAAGCGAATTTGGACGCGATCGCCGGGGTTGACCTCTAGCCTGGGGCCAGGCACCTGCTGGTTGTAGGTCATTAGCTGGGCCGTGCGACCAGCCAAAGGCACAGAGGTCAGCTGGGCGGTCAAATCTACCTCTAGCAACCCAGCTTGGCTGCGGTACAGGGTTGATGTGGGGGCAGATGGCTGGCTTGTGGCACAACGGGGTAGTAGGGCGATCCCAGCGATCGCCGTAGAGAAGGCTAAAAACTGTCGCCGGTCCATCCGCCCCTAATGTGTGGTGAAAACTACCCCCTTATTGTAGGGGGTGATTTTTAAACGGGTTATTTTGAGAGATAAAGCGATCGCGGCTGGCGATTCAGCGCCAGGCTGGCCCAGTCAAATCATCTCTCCACGGAGCTGGAGATTTGAGCTATGGTAAGGGCATCAACTTAGGGAGTAAACCGATGGCAACCACTACTGTTCTGAATCCGCCAGCGCTAATGCGCATTGGTGACCTTAGCCGCCAGAGTCAAGTGCCGATTAAAACTATCCGGTATTACGAAGAACTGGGACTACTAAGCGCTGAGAGTCGTAGCGAAGGAGGGTTTCGTCAATTTTCGCCCAGTTGCCTGCAGCGGCTGAGCTTTATCAAGCAAGCCAAGGCGCTAGGGCTGAGTTTGCAAGAGATTCACCACATTTTGCAGATTTATGACCAGGGCCAAAAACCCTGTGACGAGGTGAAGCAAACCCTGCACAGCAAAATTCAAGACATTGAACAGCGAATTCAGCAACTTAGCTTGCTAAAGGCTCATCTCCAACAGTTGCTCACCGATGCAGATACGACTATCCAGCCAGGGGCCGTTATCTGCCCCATTATTGAGTATCAGGGGTGAGGGTAGTGTTATCCACCGACCTTGTTGCCTTGTGAGATACCATGAGGACAGCTTCTGGGAGGCTACCTTTATGACTACGGCATCCAAAAAACAAGCCATTATTCGTACCGAGCGAGGGTTAACCATTGCGGGCACCCGCATCACTCTGTACGACGTGATGGACTATGTGATCAGTCAATACCCACCTGAGTTTGTCCAAGGATTATTTGAACTAACGGAAGCACAACTTAAAGCCGCCCTAGCTTATATAGAGGCCAACCGCTCCGAGGTCGAAGCTGAGTATCAGCAAGTTATCCGGGAAACCGAAGAACTGCAGCAATACTACGAAGAGCAAAATCGTGAACGAGTTGCTCGAATTTCTACTTCACTACCCCCGCCTGGGCTAGAAGCTGCATGGGAAAAACTTCAGGCATCCAAGGCACGTCACCTGCTACAGGCGTGATTTTTTTTAGTTGACCATAATCTAAAAGGAGAAGGGTAAAGCAGTGCTTTAGTCCCATCGACTCTCTCAACTATTCCAAAAACTGCTTCGGGCTTGGCCGGGTAGGCGGCTCAGTTGCACCACTGTCATGAGTGATCTTATTTTTGCCTCAGCTTGCCAACTTGCCCAGATGATCCGCGATCGCCAAGTTTCTGCGGTTGAAGTTCTTGATAGTCATCTGGCTCAAATTGCTAAGCATAACTCGAAGCTGAATGCGATCTGCACATCGGATGAAGACAATGCCCGTAGTAAAGCTAAACAAGTAGATGAAGCGTTACTTGGAGGAGAAAATGGGGGGCTTTACATGGCGTTCCGATTACCATTAAAGATTTATTTGAAACGTCTAGGCTACGGACAACAGCAGGATCAACGTCGCTGAAAGACTACATTCCACAACGCGATGCGACTGCCGTGAGTCGTCTTCGTGCGGCGGGGGCGATCTTGCTTGGAAAAACGAATGTGGGCGATTTGGCAGGCGGATATCAAGGACTCAATGATGTGTTTCCTCGTGTGAATAATCCTTGGAACCTCAACTACACGCCTGGTGGTACTTCTAGTGGGGGTGCGGCAGCGATCGCAGCAGGTTTATCTCCGCTCGATCTCTGTTCCGATTTTGGCGGGTCAATTCGTCAACCCGCTCATTTCTGCGGCATTTATGGCTTGAAGCCAACGGATCGCCGAGTGCCAACCACGGGACACATTCCTGAAGTTCCTGGTGCGCCTCGCGGTTTGCGTCAAATGCTGACAGTCGGTGGATTAGCTCGTTCGGTAGAAGATTTAAACCTTTGTCTGCAACTGATTGCGGGGGCTGATCAAGCGCAACCCGAAATTCCTCCCGTTCCGCTAGATCGTCCCACGAGTCAATCTCTTCAGACTCGTCGGATCGCTTGGGCAGAGGAATGGTCGGCTTATCCTGTTGCCACAGAGATTAAGTCGGCGCTGCAATCGATGGCAACAAAACTGACTCAGGCAGGAATTTCTCTTGAAAAGTATGTTCCTGATTTTGATTTTCCCGCCGCATGGCAAACCTACTACAAACTTGCAGCCTACAACCTGATCTACGCCCAATCCCTAACGACATCCGATGTTTGGAAGAATCTGGCTTTTTTATTTCGCGATGGGACACAGGGAGATCGCAACTTTCGCAAACTGGGTAGTATACCTGGCATTGGCTTGCCCATCTCTTTGAACCCGACACTGAAAGGCTATTTTGAAACGCTAACAGAGCGCGATCGCCTAGTGACTGAAATGGATGAAGCCTTAACCCAATGGGATGCTTGGCTATATCCTGTCGCAATGACTCCCGCGTTTACACATCGTGAACGCGGTGCAGCAGTTCAAGTAGATAATTGTAGCGTACCGTATTCCATAGCATTGGGCGCTTATGTTGTACCATTCAACCTCACAGGGCACCCGGTCGTTGTCATTCCGATCGGACAGACTAAAGGCGGATTACCAATCGGAATGCAGATAGTCGGTAAGCGTTGGCGTGACATGGAATTATTGGCGCTCGCTCAGAAAATTGATCGGATCGTTGGTCAACTCCAACGCCCTCCTGGTTATTGACGATAGAATGGACACAAGCGAATATTTCACCAACTATCACGTTATGGACTACCAAGACATCATCACAATTGAGCCTGGAAAACGCAGTGGCAAGCCCTGTATTCGGGGAATGCGAATTACTGTATACGACATCTTGGAATATCTAGCAGGTGGAATGACTGAAGCGGAAATCCTGGAAGATTTCTCAGAACTCACCTCAGAAGACATCAAAGCTTGTCTGGCTTTTGCAGCGGATCGTGAGAAAAAGTTATTTGTGTATCGCTGTGAAACTGCTTTTGGATGAAAACCTCTCAGACCGGATTGTTTACAGAATTATCGATTTATATCCTGATTCTGAGCATGTCAAAACCTTGGCGCTTACGAATACTGATGATGACATTATTTGGGAATATGCCAAGGCGAATGATTTTGTGATTGTTTCCAAAGATTCTGACTTTCATCAGCGCAGTTTACTTTATGGTCATCCACCCAAGTTCGTTTATCTTCGGATTGGCAACAGTCCAACGTCAAAGATCATTCAGATTTTGAGGGATAATTTTGACACGATCAGTCAGTTTAGAGATAAAGAATCGGAAAGTATTTTAGTGTTTGCATAGCGCGAAATCGCCGCATAATAACCCGCTTGCACCCGACCGTATCAAGGCCATCAGTTGAGTCCAAAAGGTGACTAGCGGCGGGTGAAGCGGAACGTTAGCCTGACAGTTCCTCTAGCTCACATTAAACGACAAAAAGATATACTCATCTTCTGCAAAAAACAGTTAGCTTCTTGCTTGGCCGGGAGAATTATAAAACGGATAGGACTTCTTAAGCTCAAGCTGACCGAAGAAGCGATGGATACAGTCATTCTTCAATCTAATAATTGGTGAACTGAGCGCCAATAACTCTATGAAATTTAATTGAGCATGATATGATTTGTTTGTATAACACTAGCTTGAAGCTATGACTGCCATAACTCAGGAAACCCTTAAGACTTTTGATGAGTTACCTGACTCAGACCAAATTGAGGTTGCACTGGCAATCCTGAAGCGGCTGATTCATTTTGATTTCTCTCCCTTGGATGATGAGGACTGAGTCTTGAATGCTGAGGAGCTGTTTTTGGGGCTAGATCAACAAGAGGGCACCTCGAACAATCGCCTGGGAAAGTCTTATAATGAGATTGGGTGAGATGACCACAAGCCAAATTCGCTGCTGGGGTTCCTATGGACAAGTACAGCGTTCCGGGTTTATTGGCCCG
>SLIY01000186.1 GCA_007135385.1 Leptolyngbyaceae cyanobacterium CSSed165cm_216 | reverse complement strand
GGATATAGTCGAGACTTTAGGTTTCGGTAAGTTTGCTCAGCAAGGGCATTAGACAAACTTTTGTATCCCAAGACACGCAATTTCTCCCTGACGACTAAGACTTAAAGAGAGTGCTTTTTTGCATGGGTTAGCCATTCCCAGAGTTTACCCAATCCTGCCCAGAGCTAAGTAATGCCAAGTTCAAACCCTAAGATTGTCCTAGAAAACCTGGTCAAAATTTATGGAGACCATCCCCAACGGGCCCTAAAGCTCTTTCGGGAGGGCGGTAATCGCGATGAAATTTTAGATGCCACAGGTCACGTCTTAGGGGTGGCAGATGTCTCGCTCACCATTCACGAAGGGGAACTCTTCGTGATTATGGGACTCTCTGGGTCAGGGAAATCAACTCTGGTGCGCTGCATTAACCGGCTGATTCAACCCACCAGTGGGCAGATATTAATTGATGGGGAAGATGTTGTTCGGTTTTCCCCAGAACGTCTGCGGGAGTTGCGCCGCACCAAGATCTCCATGGTTTTCCAGCGGTTTGGGCTGTTTCCCCACAAAACGGTGCTGGAAAATGTAGAGTACGGCCTCAAAATGCGCGGCATTGCCGTCGCCGAGCGTCGCCAAAAAGCGGCTGAAACCCTTGCAGCTGTAGGGTTAGAGGCCTGGGGAGATTACTTGCCCGATAACCTCAGTGGCGGTATGCAACAGCGGGTGGGATTGGCCCGAGCCCTGGCCACTGATGCGCCGATCATGCTGATGGATGAGGCTTTTAGTGCCTTAGACCCGCTGATTCGTCGGGGCATGCAGGATGAGCTGATGCGGTTGCAAGCCAACCTGAAAAAAACGATCATTTTTATCAGCCACGATATTCAAGAATCGCTCAGACTTGGCGATCGCGTTGCGATTATGAAAGACGGCTATCTGGTACAGGTAGGCACTCCAGAAGAGATTATCACCCAGCCCGCCGACGACTATATCCGGGCCTTTACTCAGGATGTCAACCGGGCCCAGGTGCTCAAAACCGGGTCTATTACTCGCCGCACCCGTCCCTTTGTGATCGGCACTGGGCCAACCGTTGCGGCACTGCGACAAATGCAAGACTTCCACCGCGAGCACATGTATGTGATTGACGGTGACGGTAAACCGATTGGACTGCTGATTCGCGATGAGGTGGCCGCCGCCGCCAGTCGTGGCGAGGTTGACGTCAGCCAGGTGATGCTGACTGACTTTCCTACCGTGCCAGCCGCTAGCAATCTTGAAGAGATCTTCCACATTGCCCAAGCCGACATTCCCCTGGCTGTCGTAAATGCAGATGGCCGCTTCAGGGGGGTGATTAGGCCTTTTGATATTTTGGCCGGGATTAGTACCCAAGCCAGCCTCCCAGACCCGACCCCTCCCTTAGCCCCCAGTGGCGATCAGCCTGTACTGGCCTAGTTAACGTCACCTCCTTTTCCCCATGACTCCCTGGATCTCCGACTTTCTCAACTGGCTATTTCGCGGCCAGTCCACCGAGCTAATTCCCGTGGCCGACTGGATTGCCGTTATGGTCAATTGGGTCGTCACCAACTTTCGCTGGCTGTTTCAGCTAATTCGCTGGCCCATTGGTGCCGTACTCAACGGCATCGAAGACTTTTTTCTCTGGCTGCCGCCCATCCTCTTTTTGGCGGTACTAGGTCTGATCGCCTGGCAGTTTGGCGGTCGACGGCTAGCCTGGGGCAGCATTGCCGCCCTGATCTTTGTCGGCCTGATGGGGGCTTGGCGGGAATCGATGACTACCCTATCCCTAGTGATTACCGCCGTGGTGTTGTGTATTGTGGTGGGGTTACCCCTCGGCATTGCCGCGGCCCGCAGCCATCGAATCGAAGGCCTGATTCGCCCCATCTTAGATGCCATGCAAACCCTCCCAGCCTTTGTATATTTAGTGCCGGTGGTAATGCTGTTTGGTACAGGCAAAGTGCCTGGGGTAATTGTCACCTTTATTTTTGCGGTGCCGCCGCTGATTCGTCTGACCAATATTGGCATTCGCCAAGTGTCCACCGAAGCGATTGAGGCGTCCCTAGCCTTTGGGTCCACCCCCAACCAAATGCTTTGGGAGGTGCAGATCCCCCTGGCGATGCCGACCATTTTGGCCGGGGTCAACCAGTCCATCATGTTAGCCCTGTCCATGGTGGTGATTGCCTCTCTGATTGCCGTGGAAGGTCTGGGGCAAATGGTGAATCGTGGGATTGGCCGTCTCGATGTGGGTTTGGCCGCCGTGGGGGGACTGGGGATTGTGGTGATGGCGGTGGTGCTGGATCGGTTGACCCAAGCTATGGGTAACCCCCCCAAAGATGGCCTGACCTGGAACGAACGGGGACCTATCGGGGCGATTCGCCACCTGCGCACCCACCGCCAGGCCGCAGCCAAAGCCTAATTCTGCCGCTTTGCGGCTTGCTGTTTCGAAAACAACGTTTGTTATGAAAACCTTACTCCCAACGCCCATGCCTAATTTGGCTCGACAGGCCAGTGCGATCGCCCTGGTGACCGCTACCCTCACCGGCCTAGCTGCCTGTGACCCAGGAACCCAGGTAACTGAAACCCCAGGGGATGACCAACCCGGTGCGGGGGTGATGGTGACCCCTGGCTATTCGGTGCTGGAAGAACTGTTTCAAACCGAAGTGGTCAACATTGGCCTAGAACAGCTGGGCTATGAGGTCCAGCGAGGTCTGGAGCTAGAGTACGCCACCCTGCATGTGGATATTGCCGGGGGTGGCATTGACTTTACGGCAGCCCACTGGACCCGGTTGCACGCCGACTTTTTTGAAAACAGTGGCGGTGACGAACGCCTA
Organism: Leptolyngbyaceae cyanobacterium CSSed165cm_216; assembly: GCA_007135385.1. Taxonomy (GTDB): domain Bacteria; phylum Cyanobacteriota; class Cyanobacteriia; order Phormidesmidales; family Phormidesmidaceae; genus Nodosilinea. Next base: position 7,729 of record SLIY01000186.1, on the reverse strand, counting down.
GAGCGCACCGGGGTGTTTATCGACAACGTGCTGCAAGGGTACAAAATCGACAAAGCCACCGCCGAAGAGTATGACATTACCAGCCTGGACCAGCTCACAGATCCAGATATCGCCGCCCTATTTGACACCGATGGCAATGGTCGGGCCAACTTGACCGGTTGCAACCCTGGGTGGGGCTGCGAGTTGGTGATTGAACATCACCTGGATGAATATGGCTTGCGAGACACAGTGCAGCACGACCAGGGGCAGTATTTTGCCCTGATGGCCGATACCATTACCCGCTTTAACCAGGGAGAGCCCATTTTCTACTACACCTGGACCCCCCTATGGGTCAGCGGTGTGCTGCGCCAGGATGAGGATGTAGTCTGGTTAGAAGTGCCCTACACGTCCCTACCCGCCGAACAGGGGGATGTTGCCGAAGCCGATACGATCGTCGATGGTCTCAACTTGGGGTTTGCTGTAGATACCCAGGAAATTTTGGCCAATCAGGACTTCTACGACAACAACGCCGCCGCCGCTGAACTCTTTAGATTGGTGGAAATCCCGATTGAAGATGTCAGCGCCCAAAATCAGCTAATGCGCGACGGGGAAGACAGCCCCACCGATATTCGCCGTCACGCGGAAGATTGGGTGGCCGAAAACCAAGACCAGTTTGATCAGTGGGTCGAAGCGGCCCGACAAGCTGGCCTCCAGGCCGCCCAGTAAGGGTGCCAGCAATGGTGAAGGATGGTAGACGCGGATCGTCTACCATCCTTCATTACCCCATCCCGCTACAATAGTTACGTCATCGTGATTTGTTGGAGCGGTCTATGACCACTGCGGCCCCGGCCAAAACCCAGTACGAAGCCATCATTGGTCTCGAAACTCATTGTCAGCTGTGTACCGATACTAAGATTTTTTCCCCTGCCTCTACGGCCTTTGGGGCAGATCCCAACACCTATATCGATCCGATTGTGCTGGGGATGCCAGGGGTACTGCCGGTGCTCAACCAAAAAGTGCTGGAATATGCTGTGAAGGCCGGGTTAGCCCTCAATTGCCAGATTGCGCCCTACTCTAAGTTCGATCGCAAGCAGTACTTTTATCCCGACTTGCCCAAAAACTATCAGATTTCCCAGTACGATTTGCCCATCGCAGAGCATGGTTGGCTGGAAATCGAGTTAATTGATCAGAAAACCAAGGACGCGACCCGCAAGCGCATTGGCATTACCCGCCTGCATATGGAAGAAGACGCGGGTAAGCTGGTGCATGCCGGCAGTGACAGGCTGGCTGGTTCCACCTATTCTTTAGTGGACTACAACCGGGCTGGGGTACCGCTGATCGAAATTGTGTCTGAGCCTGATATCCGCAGTGGCCAGGAGGCCGCAGAATACGCCCAAGAACTACAACGGATTGTGCGTTACCTGGGCATTAGCGACGGCAATATGCAGGAAGGGTCTCTGCGCTGCGATGTGAACATCTCCGTGCGTCCCGTGGGCCAAGCTGAATTTGGCACCAAAGTGGAGATTAAGAACATGAACTCCTTCAGTGCCATCCAGAAGGCGATTGATTACGAAATCGATCGCCAAATTAAAGCTAATGAATCTGGGGAAACGATTGTTCAAGAAACTCGCCTCTGGGATGAGGGAGGACAACGTACCAAAAGCATGCGTTCGAAAGAAGGGTCTAGTGACTATCGCTATTTTCCTGAACCCGACCTGCCCCCGATTGTCGTGTCAGTTGAGCAAAAAAACGCCTGGCAGAAGGAACTACCAGAACTGCCAGCCCAAAAGCGCACCCGTTACGAGGCAGAATTTGGTCTTTCAGCCTATGATGCCCGGGTCATCAGCGATGAGCGGGCCATCACCGAGTACTTCGAGGCTACGGTCACAGCGGGGGCCGACCCCAAACTAGCCGCCAACTGGATCACCCAGGACATAGCAGCCTACCTGAATGCCGAAAAGCTGACGATTGACGAGCTGCCGCTCACCCCAGATCTCTTAGCAGAACTGGTGCAGTTGATTGAGGCGGGTACGATCAGCAATAAGATTGGTAAAGATCTGCTGCCCGAACTTTTGGCCCAGGGGGGGTCCCCCAAAGCCATCGTCGAAGAACGGGGTCTGAGTCAAATCTCCGACCCAGCGACAATCAACGCCATGATTGACCAGGTGCTGGCTGATCATCCTGCTGAACTGGAGGCCTATCGCGGTGGCAAGAAGAAACTGCAAGGGTTTTTCGTCGGTCAACTCATGAAGCGCAGCGGTGGACGGGTCGACCCTAAGCTCAGTAATCAGCTGCTGAGTAAAAAGCTGAATGGCTAGCTGCTAACTGCCCTATCCTAGTGCAACGTCGTTAAGCCTAACCCTTAGGGTATTCGTAGGTTGGGTGAAACGAAGTGGAACCCAACAGCAGTAAGCCTTGTGGGGTGGCGTGCCACCCCACCTACAAGGTTAGGATTGACAGGTCACTCGTTTGGGGCAGGCTGGTATGCGTACAACAGCAGGTTTGGCTGGCTGCTGCGTATTCATGGGTACTCAGATGTCATGGGAAAGCCTAAGTTTTGTCGAAAATTTAAATAAGGGGTATTACCCCCCGTGCATTTTCTGGGCTAACATGATACTAGATGCACCCTGATGGTAGGGAGAGCTTTTGGGCTCTCCTTTTTTTTTCGATAGGGACGTCCTTCCAGCGAAGAGGTCGTTGGAAAAGCCAAAGGTGGTTTGATAAGCCAAAGAGTGTCTTAGGTTATATCTATGGAGGTGAGTGGGCTAAGGACCTCAAACCCCAGCGAGTTGACTGTCTGTTGGCGGCAAACTATACCTGAGATGACCTTTTTCAAACAACCTCTAAGAGTGGTTGCTATAATCCCGTGGAAGCTGATCAGCATTGTACGGAGAGGCCATGGCAGACTGGCGAATAGTCGACGGAGGGGTGACCGCGCCCAAGGGATTTCAAGCAGCAGGCATTGCCGCTGGTCTAAAGCCATCAGGAGCGGCAGATCTAGCCCTGATTTATTCGGACTGTGATGCGATCGCAGCAGGAGTCTTTACCACCAGTCATGTGCGGGCGGCCTGTGTCGACTATTGCTATCAGCGGCTAGAGGCCAGGCCCAGTGCCAGAGCCATCTTAGTGAATGCAGGTCAGGCCAACGCCTGTACCGGTAATCAAGGTTGGGTGGATGCGGTAGACAGTGCCGAAACCCTAGCCGCTGCCCTGGGCATAGAGCCGGAAGCGGTATTGATTGCCTCCACCGGGGTGATTGGCCAACCGATCAAAATGGATCAGCTGAAAGCCGGTATTCCCCCCTTGGTCCAGAGCCTGTCTACCACTGGGTCCGATGCGGCGGCTAGCGCCATCATTACCACCGACCTGGTAATCAAGTCCGTGGCTTTAGAAACCACCATCCATGATCGCCCCGTACGCATTGGTGGTATTGCCAAAGGCTCGGGTATGATTCACCCCAACATGGCCACCATGCTGGCTTTTGTGACTTGCGATGCCACTGTTTCCCCCACCCTATGGCAAGACATGCTGCGCCGGGCTACCGATCGCAGCTTTAACCAAATCACCGTAGACGGCGACACCAGCACCAATGACTGCCTACTAGCCCTGGCCAATGGGGAGTCTCGAACTCCGGCCATCATGGATGAAGGGGCTGAGGCCAACCAATTAGAAGCGATGCTAACGGCTGTATGCCAGCACCTGGCTAAAGCCATTGCCCGTGATGGAGAAGGGGCCACCTGCCTGCTCGAAGTGAACGTTTCTGGCGCTGTCAACCAAGCCCTCGCCCATCAAGTGGCCCGCACCATTGCTGGCTCCTCCCTAGTGAAATCTGCTGTCTTCGGCCATGACCCCAACTGGGGCCGTATCGCTGCCGCCGCTGGCCGGGCTGGGGTGGCCTTCGACCAGAACGACCTACGCATACAATTGGGGAACATACTCCTGATGGAGCATGGCCAACCCCTAGCCTTTGACCGACCGGCCGCCAGTGCCTACCTGACCCAGACTAGCCAAGGAGAGTACCTGAAGAGTGATACCGTTGCCATCCATGTGCGGATTGGCGATGGCCCCGGCAGTGGCCAGGCCTGGGGCTGTGATTTGAGCTATGACTACGTCAAGATCAATGCGGAATATACGACCTAGGGAAGAGGTAAGAACGTAGGGCATGGCTCGTGCGCGCGCGTAGCAGCAGAACATAGATTGGGGTGAGCGAAGCAGGGAAGACATGCCTTGGAAGTCCTGCACCCGCAGAGTATGGGTGTTTTGTTGCACCCCTCCGTTGTTCTGAAACTAGGTGGGTGGATTTGTCAGCCAGCCAGGCCTGACTCAATCATGACTCGCAGCAACAAAATCTTGACACAGCTGCGGCTTGACCTGCTATATTACAAAAGCGCCGTTAATGGGGTGTCGCCAAGCGGTAAGGCACCGGGTTTTGGTCCCGGCATTCCTAGGTTCGAATCCTAGCACCCCAGTTTAATTCATCTCTGTCAGGATAAGGCTTTCTGCCAAGCTAGAGTCTCTTTTCAAGCTAAAACCAGTTTAGCTAAAGTGTTAAGGGGCTACAACTTGAGTCGGGTCTTAGCCAAAGGTGCGACCTAGTGGCCTGTCAACCCTAAAATTAAAACTTGACGATGCACTAGTCGTTTTCCTCGTCTTCGTTTTCCTCGTCTTCAATCGCTTGCATAGCCAGTAGAATCTCTTCTTCTTGTGCCTCAAAGTCTTCTTCTGATACATCTCCCATATCGAAGGACATTTGCAGGGTCAGCAGCTGTTTTTGCAGGCTTTCCATGTCGTTGGTGGCCACATCAGCCTGCTCTAGGATTTTGTCGGCAATCCAGCTGACCCCTTCTACCGGGCCAAGTACGGGGGCAAACAGTAGTTTTAACAGCATAGTTAGTTGAGTTGGTTAAGCTGGGCAAAGTTGTAGGGGGCTGTGAAGTTGTTGTAACGAATGCGTAGGCGATCGCCGAACTGGCGATCGACCGCTTCGATCGCCTGGCTAAACTCGGGTTCGTGATCCCAAGGAATGAGGTAAGCGGCGTTAAAAATCATCGAGTCGGTCATCGGCTCGTTTTCGATCGCATCTTTGGCCAGAGGCCCTAACGCCTCGCGAAACTGAGCCACAATAGTGTGCTTACGGTCTTCCAGGGCCGCTTCAATCACTTGACCAATTTTGATCACCTGGTCCATGCTCAACTGGGTGCCTTCTAACTGGTCCCGCTGGGCTCGTAGGGCGTCATTTTCGGCCATCATCAGCTCTAGTTCGGTGGTGGACTCCCACAACACCTTGATACTGACTTCACGGCTATCTTTCAGCCGCTCAAACAACTGGCGGAGATCCTCAGCATGGGGAATAACCAAGTCCTGCTGTACCTGACTCCAGCCTTCGACAATTAACCCAAACTGCAGCGGTAGTAGGGTGCGGAACCCCTGTTCCATGGCAGCTTCTAGCACTCGCTCGTGGCCCAGTAGATTTTTGCGGCTGGCCAGGTAGCGGTTTTGACAAGCCTGGGAATAGAGAAAGGTAAAGCCGTCTAGCAGGTGAGCCTGCACTGGCTGCTTGTCTAACCCATTGATGGCCAGGGCGATGGGGCCAGGGGCGGGAAAAATTCCGTACAGATAATAGCGATCGGCCATAGGGCAATGACTGAATTATAGGGGGATGTTCCCAACGTTCCCTAAAACCCCGAGGGACTCAACAGGTCCCCATAGAGCGATACATAGAGCGATACAAAGTTGATATCCGGGCATAGAACGAACAATGACGACCCCAGACCCTAGCCCTATCCGCCTAGAACGCTAGGTCTCAAGCGGTTTAGAGGTGAGCACTAACCGCAGCTTGGCCTGGATCAAACTGAGTTGGGCCATGCCTAAGTCCAGATCCCCTTCCACGACCACCCCCGTGTCCAGTAGCCGATCCAGCAACTCCAGGATGGTGGGGCTGGGGGACTTTTCACCGGGGTAGTAGTGGCCTTCGCGGGGTAGCAGGGTGCCAATTTCCCCTAGGTCAATGTTGAGGTCAGCGGGGTCAACGTCAAAAATCTCGCACAGATGAACCACCTGCTCTTCCAGTTTGCGCAGGCTTTCGGCCGCTCGATCTAAATCCTCGTCGCTGAGATCCCCCCCCTCCATGCGGCGAATGATCTGGGCTTCCATCAGCTGGCGGATCAGTTCAACCACCGTCAGCAGTAGAGGGGCCAGGCCCGCTTCGCTATTTTTGGTCTGGGGTTGGATGGCCAGGTTAGGCAGCTGGTCGATATCGAGGTTATCGGCATTGTCGGAGGTCATAGCCTCAGTCTAGTGCATGTGGGGTGGGCAGAGAATGGTAGGGTACCATTTGCGGCGCGCCATGCGCGGTACGACAGAGAAAGCAGGTTGCTGAGCTGATGGCCAGGGTTGCGATGCTACGCCATAGAGACCCGGTTTCTGGCGGCAGTGGGCATTGGATCACGGGGTGGGGGCGATCGCATGGGTGCGTGGTTTGGGGCCGCGAATTCACCCTACTGCAGGGGACTCCAGGTTACGATAAGGTTATGACTCGCCTATTTTCCTGCCCGTATCTGGGCGCTAGGGTAGAACTGTCAGGGGAGCGGGAGGCTCATATCATAGCCAGTCATCCAGGTATCTTGCCCGACTATCTAGTCCAATTGGCCAATACCCTGGAGCAACCTGACCAGGTACGAAGCAGCGATCGCGACCCTACTGCCCTGCTATTCTCCAAATGGTTCGACTCGATTCGCACTGGGCGCTACCTGGTGGTTGTGACCATTAGCGATGTTTCCGCATCCCGACACTGGGTTATCACCGCCTATACCGCTCGCAAATTGACTGGAGGAACTCCCCTATGGCAGAAAAGCTAGTGTTCCAATATGACATGGAGGGCGATATTCTCTACATCAACAAGTGCGACCCCTACGCTGAACAGGAATCTGAAGAAATTGGTGACGAGATGATCGCCCGTCTCAACCCGGTGTCTGGCGAGGTGGAGAATTTGGAAATTCTATTTTTTTCAAAGCGGCTTCTAAACACCGATTTTCTGCTGGAGCTGCCCGTCATTGCCAGTCTCCGCTTGGCGGCATCGTAGGGTGCTATTCGTAGTGGGGCAGAGAAAGCGGGTTGCTGAAGGAGCCACCACTAATCTCGGTCGTGAAGAGTTGCATCACATTGATCGACGTTGTACTGTTGCCCTATTGCCTCAAATATTTCCTTGGCTGCTTCGTAGTTTGAAGTGGCCTGTTGCTCTTGGCCAACGTTCATCAGTACATTGCCAAGGTTGAACAGAGAAGCAGCCTCGTTGTAGCGATCGCCGATTTCCCGCGCGATGGCTGACCACTGCTGATGGCACTCAATGGCCTGGGAGTATTGACCTAGGGCATGATACGCATTGCCCAAATTGCCCAGGGAAGCTGCCTCGCTCTGGCGATCACCAATTTGCCGAGACGTCACTAACGACTGCTGATAATATTCGATGGCTTGACTGTAATCGCCCAGTGACAAATGTGCATTGCCCAAATTGCCCAGGGAAATGGCCTCTCCTTGGCGATCGCCCAATTCCCGATACTTGCTCAACGCTTGTTGATAGTAATCCACCGCTTGAAACGATCGCCCACAACTTCTCAGCCCATCCCCTAAATTGCGTAGCGATCTAGCCTGTCCAGCCAGGTCGGCTTTGGCCTTTGCCAGGGTCAGGGCTTTTTCGTACAGTTCCAGTGCCTGCTTATGGTCATACTGGTCTGCATACGCTTCTCCCAGG
>SLIY01000095.1 GCA_007135385.1 Leptolyngbyaceae cyanobacterium CSSed165cm_216 | reverse complement strand
GACGCAGCTCAGTTCCCGTTAAGACAAAACATAGATCGTAAAACATTGTTGGTAGTCACCAACGCCGTAGTGGAACTGACCCTATGATAACCACCCCGCCCCACTAAACCGCAAGGGGGTTAGTCACAAGATTCTGATTCCCGCCCCGCCATGGCGACTGTGGTCTAATATGTCAGGACATTAATCTTGGCCCAGTGCGCTCTATGGCCAGTGTTCTCTATAGTTATTACCCCCTATGGTTTCTGACGATGCTTCGCCCCCCATGGTGACCGACCTGCCGAATCATGGCGTGCCGCCTGATCGTGCCGATATCTTCCCAGCAGCGGCTGATACCCAACCGCAGGGGGCAGATGCCCGAGGGGCGGCTGATCAGCCGTTAGCAGTGAATCCTCGACAGCAGGTGCAACTCACCAGCGTAGACGGGATTTTGCATTTGGTTTTACCCCCAGAGGTCGATCCTGAAACAGGAATCATCACCTGGCCCGAGCAGATCCAGCAACTCAAACTACGGCTGGAGACAGGAGAGCGCTTTTGGCAGGACGAGACCATTGTCCATCTGATCGCCCAGGAACGCCTGCTCGATGCCCGTCAACTGCAAGCCTTAGAAGATACCCTCTCGGCGGCGAAGCTGAGGTTGAAGCGGGTGTTCACCAGCCGCCGCCCCACCGCTCTGGCCGCGGTGACCGCAGGCTATTCTGTCGATCAGCAAGCGGTGGTTCACCCCCTAGTGCAGTCCCCGGCAGACCCTGGCCAAGCTCTGGCCGAGCCCCTCTACCTACAAACAACTGTGCGATCGGGGGTGGAAATTCGCCACCCTGGCACGTTGGTGATTGTGGGAGATGCTAATCCTGGCAGTTCTCTGGTGGCAGAAGGGGATATTTTAGTCTGGGGGCGGTTACGGGGCACCGCCCATGCCGGTGCTGCTGGCAACCGCGATCGCCGAATTATGGCCCTGCACATGCAGCCTACCCAACTGCGCATCGCTGATTTAGTGGCCCGGCCCCCCGATGCTGTCCCTGAACCCTACCGACCAGAAGTGGCCTACGTGGGGGAGGAGATGATTCGCATTGCCCGGGCCCAAGATGTGGCTCAGCAAACCCTGAATCAAACCCTCAGTCGGGGCGCTCAACCGCTGGAAACGTTCTAGCCTCAAGCGGTTGAACCAGCGACTGTACCAGCCACCATCGACATTCCCCCAGGAAATCTGGCCGGGATCATCAGGACAGCGATCTAGGATGCGCCTTGTCGGGGTAAGTTATTTGGGTTAAGTCATTGATTCATTTATTTGTTTAGACGTTGGGAAGTTGGGTTTGTCCATGACTCGCATTATCGTAATGACCTCTGGTAAGGGGGGTGTAGGGAAAACCACCTGTACCGCTAACCTGGGTATGGCTCTGGCCCAACGCAATAAGAAGGTTGCGGTGATCGATGCCGACTTTGGTCTGCGCAACCTGGATTTGCTGCTGGGCTTAGAAAACCGCATCGTCTATACCGCCTTAGATGTACTGGCGGGGGACTGCACCGTGGAAAAGGCCCTGGTTAAAGACAAGCGCCAGCCCAACCTAGCCATGCTGGCGGCGGCCCAAAACCGCAACAAAGAAGCGATTACCCCGGAGCAAATGAAGACCCTAGTGGCTGGGTTAATCGGGCCGTACGACTTTGTGTTAATCGACTGCCCAGCCGGGATTGAGTTGGGCTTTCAAAATGCGATCGCCCCAGCCAATGAAGCGATCGTGGTCACCACCCCTGAAATCTCAGCCGTGCGGGATGCTGACCGAGTGGTGGGCCTGCTAGAAGCTAACGATGTCAAATATCCTAAGCTGCTGATTAACCGGCTCAAGCCCAGAATGGTCCAAGATGACCAGATGATGTCAGTGCGCGATGTGCTGGATATTTTGGCGGTGCCCTTGCTGGGGGTCATCCCGGACGATGAACGGGTAATTGTCTCTGCTAACCGGGGAGAGCCATTGGTGCTCGATCAGCAACTCTCCTTAGCCGGTACAGCCTTTACCAACGTGGCCCGTCGCCTGATGGGGGAAGAAGTCCCTCTGCTAGACCTGACTGCGTCCCACAATGACTTGTTCAGCCGTCTGCGTCGCTTCTTTCGGAACTAGGATCTAAAGGCGGAATACCCCACCTATCTACTCAAGCGCCCCCCCCTGTACGACCTAGACCACCCTTTCTGCCTTCTGCCTTCTGCCTTTAGCTCTAGCCCCATGGTGTTTGATGTCATCTTTTCTACCCAGTGCCGATGCTAAGTGAACTTCTGGATAAACTGTTCAATCGCAACCGCGCCCTCACCAGTCGGGCAGAAGTCAAGCAGCGGCTGCAGTTTGTGTTGGCCCACGATCGCGCCGATCTCACCCCTGACCTGGTGGAAAAAATGCGCCAGGAAATTTTGGAGGTAGTCTCCCGCTATGTGGAACTGGACCAGGAGCATCTGGAGTTCACCCTAGAAAACGATCAGCGGGTCACCGCTTTAATCGCCAATCTACCGATTCGGCGCATTCGCCCCGATCACCCAGAGGTGAGCCCAGAACCAGCGCCAGTCAGTGCTCTGCCCTCAACGACTCCACCAGAGGCTACGGCTGCTGTCCCCTTGCCAGATTCCCCTGAAGCGTCCTCGCCTGAAACTAAACCAACGACTGTAGAACCGGCTGTGGCCCCCGTGCCAGACCCGGCAGACCCGCCCACCTCTGATGCCGAACCACCTGCCACCGATGACTAACCCTGAAGCCTTCCCGGATCTGGCTCCCTGCGTCGATGCCCTGGCCCTGGGCAGCATTCAGCGCCATGTGTTTTTGTGCACTGACCAAACCAAGCCCAAATGCTGCGATAAAGCCGCCAGTTTAGCCGCCTGGGACTACCTGAAAAATCGCCTCAAAGAATTGCAGTTAGACCGGCCCACCGCCGATCGCCCCACCTCGATCTTTCGCACCAAAGCCAATTGTCTGCGGGTCTGTCAGCGCGGCCCCATTTTGCTGGTCTATCCAGACGGGGTGTGGTATCACAGCGCCACCCCGGCGGTGATTGAACGCATCATCCAAGAGCACCTGATTGGCGGCCAAATTGTCGAGGAGTTTGCTTTCTTTCAGCACCCCTTGCCCACCCCCTGACAGGTTTTTGGGGGGATCTATCCTGACATCTAGTGGTCTATCAAGCCAGAAGTGACGGGTCTATAGGGTCTGCGGTGCACGGTCTACGGTTTACGGTCTACGGTTAGCCGTGCACCCCAGTTCGCAAACCCAGTCATGGTCAGATTGACTGAACACTGGGTCAATATGATGTAAAGGCAGACTTACCGGCTCCTCTCCCATGGCTAAACTCTGGCCCTACGCCACCCCTGGTATACCCGACCACCTGTTCGAGCAACTGCCCGGTATTCCCCTCAGTAGTCGGGAAGTGCGGCTGCTGCTGCTGGGCTACCTGCGGCTGCGACCTAAAGCTGTGCTGTGGGACATTGGCGCCGGTACGGGCACCCTGGCGATCGAGGCGGCGTTGATGTGTCCCGAGGGGCAGGTGGTGGCGGTGGAGCGGGATGGGGACGTGGCGGAGTTGATTCGACGCAACTGCGATCGCTTTGCCGCCAGCAATGTCACCGTCATTCAGGGCAGTGCCCCTGATTGTCTGGGGGAACTGCCTTATCACCCGGACTGCATTTTTGTGGAGGGGGGCCGCAACGTCAAAGCGATCCTGCAAGCGGTGTGGGATTACCTGCCCTCCCTGGGTCGTTTGGTGGTCACGGCGGGTAATCTGGAAACCCTCTACGGCGTATCAGAAACCTTTGCCCAACTCCAGGTGCGTAATATCGAAGCGGCTCAGCCTGCGGTCAATCGGCTGGAGGTCAAGGGTAGCAACCAAGTCTTCACAGCCGTAGACCCAATCTTCATCCTCAGCGGCGAAAAATTTGAGTAGGGTGGAATCGGTTTCCCTGTCCTGATAGACTGATGCGGTTTTGGTGCATAACGCCATTGCTGGTCGGCGATCGCGGTCCTGGTTATACCGCTGGTTTTTCATTCAGAAATAGCCCTTATAGCGTAGGGCACAGTCTTGTTGAGGACTTTGCCCTATAACCAAATCACAGCCGTTGCGTTTTTTTCCCATGCAAACAATAGAACAACCTTCTTCGGCGACGGCCCCGGTTGCTGTCAAGGCCGGTCCTCACCAAGTGGTGATTGTGGGAGGCGGGTTCGGTGGCCTCTATGCGGCCCAGCAATTGGGTCGGGCGCATGATGTCGAAGTCACCCTGATCGACAAGCGCAACTTTCACCTGTTTCAGCCTTTGTTGTATCAGGTGGCCACCGGTGGGCTTTCCCCTGGGGACATTGCCTCGCCGCTGCGGGGGGTACTGAGCCAGCAAAAAAATACCAAAGTGCTGATGGGGGAGGTCACCGACGTGGACCCCGACAGCCAAGTGATTACCCTGAAAGATGGCCGCACCCTGCCCTACGACAGCCTGATTGTGGCTACGGGCATGAGTCACTTTTACTTTGGTCGCGATGACTGGGCCACCATTGCCCCGGGCCTTAAGACCGTAGAAGATGCGCTGGAAATGCGGCGGCGAATCTTTGACGCCTTTGAAGCCGCCGAAAATACCGATAACCCTGAGCTGCGGCAGGCGCTGCTGACCTTTGTGATTGTCGGTGGTGGCCCTACTGGGGTGGAATTGGCTGGCTCCTTGGCCGAACTGGCTTACCATACCCTGAAGCCCGACTTTCGCGATATTGATACCACCGTCACTCGGGTGATTTTGGTGGAAGGTATGGATCGGGTGCTGCCCCCCTTTCCCCTCGAACTCTCGGCCCGGGCCCAGCAAGACCTGGAAAGGATGGGGGTGCAGGTGCTGACCAAGACCCTGGTTACCGATATTCAGGGCAACCAGGTCACCCTCCAGGAAGGGGATGGGGTCACCACCTTGCAGGCGGCGACAGTATTGTGGGCTGCTGGGGTGCGCGATCCAGGCATGGGAGGCATTTTGGCCGATCGCACCGGGGAAGAGCGCGATCGCTCGGGCCGGGTTATGGTCGCCCCAGATTTGAGCCTACCTAGCCATCCCAATATTTTTGTGATTGGCGACCTGGCCCATTTTGCCCACCAGGGGGAGCGCCCCTTGCCCGGTGTTGCCCCCGTAGCGGTGCAGGAAGGCAAGTATGTGGCCAAGCTGATTCAAAAGCGGCTATCCCAAGGTTCTGAAATCCCTGGGGACGAGGTTCCCTTTATCTATAAAGATGGCGGTACCTTGGCGGTGATTGGGCGGCATTCGGCGGTGGTTAGCCTGCCCTGGACTAAGCTCACCGGCTTCCCGGCCTGGTTTGTGTGGCTGTTTGTCCATATTTTCTTTTTGATTGAGTTTGACAATAAACTGATGGTGATGGTGCAGTGGGCCTCTAATTACCTGACTCGCAAGCAGGGAGCCCGGCTGATTACCGAGCAAAAGCTGACCACTGGATCCTGACGTTTCCCATGTCTGACCTACCCCCCACCCTGCCCGAGTATGAAAGCCACCTGCTAACCGCCCTGGCCTACTTTTTGGGGCGCGATCCAGAGGCCCAGGCTCGGGCTTGTTTGTGTATGTACCTGCGCCAGGCCGAACCCCGGATTATGGCCCAGGTACGGTTTTATGCCCACCGACTCGCAGCCCAGACGGGCCGTTCCATCGACGAATATGAACTACTGGACTTGATTGTGCGATCGCCCGATCAAGTCACTGCCGCCTTCCCCCACCTCGGCTCCGTCCACCAGCCCGAAGACCTGGATGTGTTTAGCTGATGCGGTGGGGGAAAGGATGCCCCATCCCCCGCCAGGGCAGACACCCAGGTCTACCCCTACCCCATCACCATCTCCCCACCCCTCCACCCCTCCACTCTCCACCTCCCCACCCTGCCTCAGACCCATAACTTTTCGCTAAACTACTTCCTAGCCCACCCATCGGCCCCCCGTGGAGGATACGCTTGTGCGCTTAGCCCTATTACCCCTACTGGCCATGCCCCTAGGTCTATTCTCCATACTGCTGGGAGTAGATACCCCTAAACCCCTACAGCCCTCGGGTCTCGGTACAGCCTCCCTCCAGGCCAACTGGCAATCCCCATGGATGGCCGGGCTGGCTAATGATCCCGCAATCGAGGCGATCTTGGCCCAGTATTTAGCCGGGTTGCAGCAACAGGGATGGTCTATGCCCGATCAAGGGGTTTGGATTCAGACGGGCAATAGCGCCATTGCCCAGCACCAGGGCAACGTACCCATGTCTGCCGCCTCCCTGACCAAACTGGCCACCACCCTGGCCGCCCTTCATACCTGGCCCATGGACCACCGTTTCGATACCCTAGTGGGCATTGACGGCACCCTGGAGAATGGCGTGCTGAATGGCGACCTGGTGGTGCAGGGCAGCGGCGACCCCCTGTTTGTGTGGGAGGAGGGAATTGTACTGGCCAATCGTCTGCAAGCGCTTGGTATCCAGCGAGTAACGGGGGATTTGCGAGTCACTGGCCCCTTCACGATGAACTTTCAGTCAGACCCCAACGACTCGGTCGCCGCCCTCAAGCAAGTGATGTCTACCGCTACCTGGCCAACCTCAGCCCGGCAGGCCCACGGGAATCTGCCCCCAGATACCCCCCAGCCGACGATCCAGATTGACGGAACGGTGCGCCGGGTGCCGGTGGGGGCAACCCCCGATCCGGTGTGGGTGGTGCGCCACCAGTCGCTGCCCCTGGTGGGGATTTTGAAGGCCATGAATATTTACAGCAATAACGTCATGTCAGATATGGTGGCCGATCTGGTGGGCGGCCCCAGAGTGGTGATCGACACCGCCGCCACAGCGGCGGACCTGCCCCCTGGGGAAATCAACGTGATTAACGGGTCGGGGTTAGGCACCGCCAACCAAATGTCGGCCCGGGTAGCGGTGGCACTGACCGTGGCCCTGCAACAAGCGCTGGCTCCCCATGGACTTTCGGTGGCGGACGTGCTGCCGGTGGCGGGGGAAGACGTGGGCACCCTGATCGATCGCCGTATTCCTCAAACAGCGGCCGTCAAAACTGGTACCCTAGCCGAGGTCAGTGCCCTGTCAGGGATGGTGCCCACCGCTGAAAAGGGGCCGGTGTGGTTTGCCATCATCAACCGTGGCTGGGATTTAAGTGGCCTGCGGGTACAGCAAGACCATCTCTTACAGGCGATCCAGGCCCACTGGGGGGTGGCCGATGCCCCACCAGAGATGCGGACAAAGGTGCGGATGCAGCAGGGGGACTTTCGCTATGGCGACCCCGATCGCAACATTGTGCTTGCCCCAGACCTAGGGCAAGATGGGTGACCAAGCGTGCCTAGAACGGCTAGTGCGTAGAACGGCAAGCAAGCTACATCCTCTGTCAGGCTGTCTTACAGACGACTGAGGTCCACCTATCACCAGCTATTCCACCAGAACGCCCAGTTGACGACAGGTCTGTTCGATACTAGCGATGCTGCCTGGGTTGACCAAGCCAAAGTAGTCAAAGCTATGTACCTGATCTTGCTGGGTGGCCTTGAGCTGGCTCCAGAACGGCTCTCCCTTAAGCTGGTCAAGCAAGTTTTCCCCGGCATCGACCACCAGTAAAACCTCAGGGTCGGCGCTTAGCACTTTTTCTTCAGGCAGGGTGATGTAGCCCTCGAAGGGGCTGTCGCCCTGGAGATTGGCGGCGACGTTATCAATCTTGAATTGGGTGAGAAAGTCCCCGGCCCAGCTATTACGGTTGGGGGTCAGTAAGGGCTGGCGGCTGACCAGGACTAGGGTTGTAGGGCTAGTAGCTGGGGCTTGGGCCAGGCAGGCGTCGTAGCGTTCTAATAGCGGTTGGGGGTCAGCCGCCACCGTAGTGGCGAGGGATTCGGTTAAGGCTCGTAGGTCGGCCCAGCTGTTGACCTCGGTGGTGAGGGTGGGGGTACCCAGTTCCTTGAGGCGTTGCAAGGTGCGATCGTGAAACCCAGCGGCACCAATCACCAGGGTCGGTTCCAGGGCGACAATTTGCTCTAGATCTGGCTCGGTGCGCCCTTCGCTGACGGTGGGTAGCCCAGCGAAGCGATCATCCTGGTGCAGTAGTTCGTTACCGGGAATGCCCACCAGCGCATCACCATCCAGGGTATGCACCAGATCGGCACTGAGGGAGGTGAGGGCGACGATGCGATCGGCGGTGGCGTCCCCCTGGTCAGCAGAGGCTCCTGCCAGGGGAGAATTCTGACCATTACAGGCGGCGAGGGGGAGGAGGAGGAAGGGGAGGAAGAGTTTCATGGGTGGATGGGGGTATGGGACGGTGGGGAAATGGGGGAGATGGGGGAGTGGGGAGATGGGGAGGTGGGGAGGTGGGGACGCACCGCAGTGCGGCTGTGCAGGGGGTGAATGGCGTAGAGGCAGACCAATTCCTGTTTTAAAAGTCATAACTCACCCCTAGGCGCACACTAATACCCGGTTGAGAAAAACGGTCAATATCTGGAGCTGTAGCCGGTACAGCCCGCACATCGTTATAGATGAAATAACGGCTGTTAAGTAGGTTATAAAGGCCCAGGTTAATCCCCAGATTGGGCCGAATGTTGTAAGCCCCGATTAAATCCACCACCGCATAGGCTGGCGGAACAAAGGTGGTGGTACCTTCGGGAACACGGGCTGTGCCCACGAAGGTACCGATCAGTTCGGCTCGCCAGAGGTTCTCAGGCGCTCGATAGCGTAACCCTACCACCCCCTGAAACGGATCAACACTGCGCAAGGGCTGATTGGCAGAGAGGTCATCTCCCTGGGCAAACCCCAGAGCAGCCGTCAGACTAAAGCCGTCGGGATCAGGGCTAAATCGATATTCCCCGGCTAGCTCGAAGCCGTAGATGCGGGCATTGGTGATATTTTGCGACTGGAACAAATTGACGACTGGCGTGCCCACAAAGGGAGGAGTTAATAGTTCCGTACCTGCAGGTTGCAGGGTTTCGATGAAGTTGTTGTAGGTGTTGTAAAAGCCGGTAATGCGCAGGTCGAATTGGTCAAACCGGCCTCGCCAGCCAATTTCGTAGCTGTTGCTTGTCTCTGGTTCTAGATCGGGGTTGGAAATGGTTCGATACTTAAAGAAAGGGCTGGTGGTGTTGGTAAAGCCGCTGCTAATTTCGCTGTACAGGGGGGCGCGGAACCCCCGAGCATACTGACCATAGACCGACATTTCCGGGGTAATGTTGTAGAGCACTGCCAACCGGGGCGACAGGGATGAGGAACTAAAATCTGCCCCTTCAGCTCCTGCTCGGCCAAAAATTTCGTCCTCGCGCAGGGACAAGTCGTAGTAGTCGAAGCGCAGTCCAGCGATGATTTCAAAGTTTCCGAAGCGGATTTCGTCCTGTAGATAAGCTCCAATTCGCAGGGTATCGCCGTCGGGAAAATCTTTGACTGGAAAAGTGTTGGGGCCAATGACGTTAGTAGAGGTGCCGGTTGTGAGATTAGTTTGTAAGCCATCCCGCAGCCGAGAGTTGAACGTGTTGGAAAGATCTAGTCCGTAGGTGAGTTGGTGAGAGAGCGATCCCGTCGTGAAATCACTGCGCAGTTGCACTTCGCCCCCCAGAATCTCGCTGTCGAAGCTGTTGTTATCTCGCCGCAGAAAGGGAGTACCGCCCTGAAGAATGTTGCGAGTGATGGCTTCACCGATGCGGCTATCCTGGTAGTACACTTGGGCACGGGCAAATTGTAGCCAGGAGTCATTTTGGGGGTCATCGTACTCGTAGCTGAGGCCGACTCGCCAGCGATTGGTGCTGATGTCTTCGACTTCATCAACTACGCCACCAACGAAGGACGTGCTGGAGTCGGGGATGGTGGTGTTGCGGTTGATGCGGGAGTTGCGATCGAGGCTTTCCCCCAGCAAGCTGATGTGGCTGGAGTCGTTGAGCCAATAAACCAGGTTGCCAAAGAACGTGGTGCCATCCCGAGTTTGCGGGTTGATAAATTCTGAAGCCGCCCGCACCTGGGTTTCGCGAGCATCCTGGCGACTGAAGACAAAGACACCCTCTAGATCTTCAAAGCGGCCTGCTAGTCGTACGGCGGTGTTAAAGCCGCCGTCTTCACTGGTGTAGTTGGGGCGTAGTTGGGCGGCAAAGGTCTGTCCAGGGGCTAGCAAATCGTCGGGTCTTAGGGAGCGAAAGCTGACCACGCCGCCTAGGGCATCACTGCCATAGAGGGTAGAGGCAGGACCACGAAGCACTTCTACGGCCTGGAGGGTATTGAAATCGACGTAGTCGCCACGTCCTAGGTTGAACTGGCCGAACTGGAATTGTTCCGGTAGGCGAATACCGTCAAGTTGAAACAGAATGCGATTACCTTCGATGCCGCGAATGTTGACATCCTGAAGCCCAAAGCGCAGGTTGTTGCGGGTAGAGACGCCGGGCTCGTAGCGTAGCAGGTCTCGCAGGTCTTGTACCTGGTTAAATTCAAGGTCTTCCAAATCGAAGACGGTGACGGTGGCGGGCAGGGCGTCGACATCGCGGGGGTTGCGGGTGCCGGTGACGGTAATTCGCAGGGTGCCGCTGGGGGCAAATTCTACCTCGGGTAGGTCATCGGTGGTTTGGGCCAGGGATGGGGTGTTAGGTGTCGGGTGTTGGGTGTCAGGGGTCAGGGGGCCGGGGGTCGGGGTGTTAGGGG
>SLIY01000351.1 GCA_007135385.1 Leptolyngbyaceae cyanobacterium CSSed165cm_216 | reverse complement strand
GTTTCTAAGCCTCAAGGTTTAGGCCCATGGGGTGTTGGGCCACCCCTAGGAAAAATGTGCTAACGAATGGTACACAATTTGTTTGAGATTTGCCACTTTTCATCTTCTTTAAAGCCCAGGGCCTAATCTAGAGGTCTAGGCAGGGATCGTCATTACCCCCTAAAAGCTGACGACCCATTGACGATAGGGACGCTGAGTAATCGTTGAATCGATTGTCTGATTCGATCGGGTTCGATGGGGAATGAGATTACGGCAATCTCTTTGACGGTGCACTCCTGTTTACCTGACTATTCGCTGAACTAACGAGGCACACCTCCAATGGTGCGACCCGACAGCGCCTGCTCCCAAAAGCTGCTCTGACAGATTCAGACAGATAACGATCTGACTACACCAGTGATGTTACACATACTTTTGAAAAGTGGACGCCTATATTGACAAAAACTTGCTATTTTTTTGGCGCACGGGTTTGTCTATCCCATCTGTTTATCCCTGGAGCGATCGCCCATGACTCTTCCTTTCACTTACCTTGGTACCCCTTTGACGGATGGGGCCAAACGCTTGATGTTACTGGGCTCTGGCGAGCTCGGGCGAGAAGTGGCCCTGGAAGCCATCCGTCTGGGCCTAGAGGTGATTGCCGTCGATCGCTACGATCAAGCCCCGGCCATGGCGGTGGCCCACCGCCGTCATGTGATCGACATGCTGAACGGCACTCAGCTGCGGCGGGTGGTAGAGGCAGAACAACCCAGCCTGATTGTGCCAGAGGTGGAGGCGATCGCCACCGATACCCTGGTTGATCTAGAAGCGGAAGGCTACACCGTCATCCCCACCGCTCGGGCCACCCAGCTCACCATGAACCGGGAGGGAATTCGACGGTTGGCGGCGGAAGAGTTAGGACTCAAAACCTCCCCCTACCGGTTTGCGGCCACTGAGGCCGAGTACCAGGAGGCGGTCCAAGTGGTGGGGCTCCCCTGTGTCGTCAAGCCGATCATGAGCTCATCCGGGAAGGGGCAGAGTACAGTGCGCCAGGCATCAGAGGTGCAGCCCGCCTGGACCTACGCCCGGGAGGCGGGGCGGGGCAAGAGCGATCGGGTGATTGTGGAAGGCTTTATTCCCTTTGACACCGAAATTACCCTATTGACCGTGCGGGCCCTAGATGGCACCTGGTTCTGTCCCCCCATTGGCCACCGCCAAGTAGCGGGGGACTATCGCGAGTCGTGGCAGCCCTGCCCCCTGCCCCCGGCAACCCTGGACCAATGTCAGGCCATGGCCCGGGCGGTTACCGACGCCCTGGGAGGGTGGGGTCTGTTTGGGGTGGAGCTGTTTATTGCTGGCCGCCCCGATCAACCGCAGTCCGTGTACTTTAGTGAAGTCAGCCCTCGCCCCCACGATACGGGCATGGTGACCATGGTCAGCCAAACCATGTCCGAGTTTGAGCTGCATGTGCGGGCCATCTTGGGGTTACCCATCGGTGAGATCACCCTGATCGGGCCGGGGGCCTCGGCGGTAATTCTGGCGGCGGGAGCTAGCGATCGCCCCCGCTACACTGGCCTGGCCCAAGCCCTCCAGGTGCCCAGCAGTAAGGTGCGGTTGTTTGGTAAGCCCACGGCCCATCCTAACCGCCGCATGGGCGTCGCCCTAGCCACCGGGGAAACCCCTGATGTGGCTCGCCAGCGGGCCACGGCCTGTGCCCAACAGATTCAAGTAGAGCTGTGAAGCAAAAACCGGCTTTTCGGCTTTTCTGATAGGGTTGTGGATAGCCCTTGAATCAGCCTTGAGAAACAGCTTTGGGAATGGATTTACTCTGCGTTAGCAATGGTCATGGCGAGGATAGCATTGCGGTACGGCTTTTAAAGCAATTGCGCCGCCTGCCTGGTGCCCCTCCCCTGGCAGCTTTGCCGATCGTGGGAGAAGGGGGAGCGTTCCAAAAAGCCGGGATTCCCATCGTTGGCCCCACCCAAACCTTGCCCTCGGGGGGGTTTATTTATATGGATGGACGGCAGGCCATGCGCGACATCCAGGGGGGGTTGCTGGGGCTGACCTGGAAACAGCTACAAACGCTGCGGCAGTGGGGAAAAGCTGGGGGTGCCATTTTGGCGGTGGGGGACATTGTGCCCCTGGCCATGGCCTGGTACAGCGGTGCCCCCTATGCATTTTTGGGCACCGCGAAGTCAGAATATTTTCTGCGCGATGAAATCGGTCGCTTACCTGGTCGCCCCCCCACAGAGGGGTGGGGGGGCTCGGTCTATTTGCCCTGGGAGCGCTGGCTGATGACCCATTGCCGTTGCCAGGGGGTGTTTGTGCGGGACCAGTTGACCGCTGATTGTTTACAAAAACTCAGGGTTCCGGCCATTTATCCGGGCAACCCCATGATGGATGACCTGGGGGCCGCCGCCGATAAGTTGGCCCAACTCACCGCCACCTTTGCCCCGGCTGAGGCGGTTCTGACCGTCGCCCTGTTGCCTGGATCCCGCGCCCCTGAGGCGTTTGATAACTGGCAGCTAATCTTGGCGGCGATCGACAGTGTGCTGGCGGTTTTCCCAGAACGGCAGGTGCGGCTGTTGGGGGCGATCGCCCCGTCCCTGAACCAAGCGGCCTTCAAAGATACCCTGCTGGATGGAGGGTGGCAGCCAGTAGCGGGGCAGTCCCTGCGGTTTGGCCGCCACAACGGCAGCCTGGTCCT
>SLIY01000252.1 GCA_007135385.1 Leptolyngbyaceae cyanobacterium CSSed165cm_216 | reverse complement strand
GTCTACCTGTTTGAAGAAGCCGTCGATACCTTGCTGAATCGCTGTGAAGGCATCAACATTCCGGTGCGGGCCATGGTAGAGCAGGGTACCCTAGCCGTCGTCAAGATTGACCCCTTGCTCTGCTCCCCCGATGAGTTTGCCCATCAGGTCCGCCTGGAGGTAGAACAGGCAGGCTCGAAAATGATCATGGTCGACAGCGTCCTGGGCTATAAGCTGTCCTTTCAAGGGGCTGATCTGATCCGCAATATTCACAGTCTCTGCCAGTATTTGAAAGGGAAAGGTGTCACCACCCTACTGACCAACGAAGTTGAGTCTATTACCGGCGACTTCAAAGCCACAGAGTTAGGGGTTTCCTACCTAGCCGACAATATTATCTTTCTGCGATACTTGGAAATTCAGGGGCAATTACGGCGGGCGATCGGCGTTTTAAAGAAACGTCTCAGCGACTTTGAAAAAACCCTTCGGGAGTTTGAAATTTCCCGCTATGGCATCAAGGTCGGCCGTCCATTGACCCAACTACGGGGAATACTAAGCGGAGTTCCCGAGTTCCTGGAATCTCACGACTATGAGTCATGATTGGCCCCTTAGCCTATCTAATCCCCCAGGGGATCTAGAGCATCGATGGCAATACCGCATTTTGCTGGGGATAGATCATCAGCAAAATGGCCGATTGTTGGCGACGCTATTGGAGCAGTTTTACAGCTTGCAACCCCCGCCAGAGGCGTCACTCCAGTGGGGCCAAATCTATGATCTGTGCATTTTCGACAGCCTCTTTTTCGGCCGCCATACCCAGGAAATTGCCGAACAGCGGGCAGCGGCTAGTCCCATTTTTCTGCCATTTTTGCTGTTAGCTAAACGGGCTCACTTGCCATTGCTCACCATTACCCAGCGTCAGCAGGTGGATGATGTGATCACCATCCCCGTCGATCAAACCGAATTGCTGATGCGGGTTGAGTCCCTGCTGCGGACCCGGCAGCAGTCCCTGAAGCTGAGTGCCATGCTGGCCCAAGAGCAACTGCTGGAGCAGCAGCTCCAGGCAGATAACCAAATCCTGCAAAAAATAGCAACCCAGGATGGGCTAACGGGGATTGCCAATCGTCGCGCCTTTGACGACAAGCTAGCCTATGAATGGAAGCTGGGCCGCCGGGAACGTAGCTCCCTGGTGCTGGTGCTCTGCGATGTCGATTATTTTAAGGCCTACAACGATACCTATGGCCATGTCTTGGGGGATCAGTGCCTGCGGGCGATCGCTGGGGTCCTCAAGATGGTCATGCGGCGACCCGCTGACATAGCTGCCCGCTATGGCGGCGAAGAGTTTGCCCTGATTTTGCCTAACACCGACACCGAGGGAGCCTTACACATTGTCAACCACCTACGCGGCACCCTCCAGGCCCGCGCCATCCCCCATCAAGCCTCCCCAATGGGGGGAACCATCAGCCTCAGCTTTGGTCTAGCCGAGGTGATCCCTACGGACCCGTTTGACGTCAGCGATCTGGTGCGGGCCGCCGATGCAGCCTTATATCGCGCTAAAACTGAAGGCCGCGATCGCGTCATCGTCGCCCCACCCCTAGACCACCAGGCCTGACACCGTTAGCGAAGTAGTTTCATAGCTATTGATGGGCACGCTGCCCTTTGCCCGTCTGCTCCTACGTTATCTCTAACCTCCGGGAACCCACGCTCTGGCTTCAATACCCTTCGGGAAGGGCAAAGCCCTCCAAAATTTAAAACTTCCCACCTTCCCACCTTCCCCATCCCCCCATCACTCCCCCTTCTCCAAGACCACCAACAAGCGGGTGGCAAACACAGTGGGTAGCCGATCACAGACCCGATCGATCGCCCGCATCAGCGGCAGGGCCACATTCGGGTACAGCTGCGGTTTCGAGTATCCCCCCGAGGCCACATAGGCAATAGCTGCAAACCGCTGCACCTGCACTACCCTAAACCCGGTGGTGCCCATATCCTGCTCGCCGCCCAAAAAAATGCGGCTGGCGTTGCCCTGGGCGGCATAGTAGTCCAACTGCTGGGGGGACCAGTGGGGTGGGGCCTGCCACTGGATTGGCTGGTTCAGGGCCAAGGGTTCCGGATGGAGCGCTCCATAGACCAATCGCCCCAGCAGGCTAACGCAGGGCTCAAATAAGATCACCCGCCCCCCCGGCTGTAACACCCGGTAAAACTCGTCAAGGGCGGTGCCGGGGTAGCGCAGGTGGTGAAACACATCGAACAGAATCAGGTTGGCCAGGCTATGGGCCGGGAATGACAGGGCGTAGGCATTTTCCACTTGGTCGATCCAGGGGTTGGCGAACAGGTCCGTACGTAGACAGTGGGGAATGGTTGTGCGAATGTCCGCGACCCCAGAGCCTAGTTCCACTACAGGTCCAGCTAGCCCTGGGCTAAGATGGCGGGCAATGGCCCGGTGGAAATCCTGATATATTGCCCTCAAGCAGGGCTTCTGTTGCCAATGTTGTCGATTTTTTTGAATCTCTTGATCGTGTTGATGAATGTTCCCCATGGCCGCCGTTTGGTGAGCTGAGTGATGTGACCATGATGGCACCGTTGCGTCCCAGTCCCTATCGCGATCGCACCGTTCCCTGGTCAGCTTACCTGAGCTTGACCCTGTGGGTAGGAATTTTGTTGCTGATTCGCAGCCCCCAGCAAAGCCTGATGGCCCATGACGAGGGCTGGT
>SLIY01000036.1 GCA_007135385.1 Leptolyngbyaceae cyanobacterium CSSed165cm_216 | reverse complement strand
CGGACGACACCATCACCAAAGAAAGTGCCAAGGAAGCGATTAATTTCCACATCAACATGTGGTTTTGGTACCTGGTCTTTGGCACCCTGGCCTGGGTGCTGATTGGCCTACCGTTTTTGGTAATTTTGGCGATCGTTAACTTTGTTATGCCTATCTTGGCGATTATCCACAGCCTGACCAGCACTACAGTGTTTCGCTACCCCCTGATTTTGCGGCTGCTGTAGATCTGAACACCAAGATGAGGTGATCCCAGGAAAGATTTTTCCTTGACGTAGGATGGGCAAAGCTTGCGTGCCCATCGACCGATAGCCCTGATGGGCACGGGCAAGACCCTTTGCCCATCCTACGGGGGGATTTTTATCCAGAAATCGCCATACACTAGGCACGTCCTACGACCTACTCCCATTTTTGGGAGTAGAGGTCCATAAAGTGTTAAAGCCCCTCTCCCAAGCTTGGGAGAGGGGTTTGGGGTGAGGACAGAGCCAGGACTGAGAGCAGCCTTTTCGATCTACTCAACCTATTCGGCCGCTTCGTCTTCGTCGTCCGCTGCTTCCACAATCAGCATACCTACCATGCCTTCGTCACGGTGATTGCCTACGCTACAGTAGTACTCAAATTCGCCCGCTTCATCCGCCACGAACTCAACCGTACTACACTCATCCCCTTCGCTAATGATATCGGTGGCCACATCAAACTCGTCCACGACCCAGTCGTGGGTACCGCCGGTCACACAAAGGGTGACTTCAACGGTGTCCCCCTGCTGCACCACAATATCGGGGTTCCCTTCATCTTCTCCGTCAAAGAAGAACTCGCGCCCCTCAGCGGTCAAGCTAATTTCGACCACTTCACCATCAGCAGCGGCGGCGGCGTCTTCAACCTCAACGACATCGACCTCTTCATCAGGCTGGGCCGTATCCACATCGCCGGGCTGACCGTTACAAGCGGTAAACAGCAACATGGCGGCCAACGGGGCCGCAGCGAACATTAGTCGATTGGTAAATTTGCTAACCATACTCACACCTTGTTAAGAAAAAATGAATTGTAATCCAGATAACATTCAACGTGATCCAGATAACATTTAACATGAAGTGTTACAAAGTCGGCAATCCTACCTACGGTGGAATTATGGCATCGGGGTTACCTTAACATCAACGAATGTTAACTAATCTGCAGGGGCGATCGCTGAAAGACGAACAAATTACCGGTCACGCCCCGGCCAAACCGCAGGTCGTCATCCAGGTAGGAGGTAATCCACAGAGCTTCACGGCGCAGCCCTTCTAGCACTGGCACCGTCAGCTTTGGTAGGTGTAGGCCCGCAATCCCCAGGAGGCGGGTGGCTTGTACCCCAATGGTGCCAAAGCTAACCTTGGCGCTTTCTGCTTCGGCATAGGGTTGCCAGGTGCCCTTGGCCGTGGCCGTTAGTTCCCCTAGAAACGGAATGGAAAAAATAGCGCCATTTTCAGTGGCGATGGGCGCATCGGCCTGGTCGTTGCGGGCTAGCCGCTGCCACACCCGTTGAATGGGCAGCGACCAGGGAAAGCCTGTTCCCAGGTTGCGGGTGACCACTGTGCCCCGAGAGGCGTAGATTAAGTCCCAGGTTCCTAGCAATACCGAGTGGTGGTGGGTATCCAGGGGCTGATCAATGGGATTGAGGTATTCCAAATCAACAATCAGTTGGTCAATGGTCGGATGCTGGGACGGCAGTAGCGCCTCTAGGGACGGTAATGCCTGAATCTGCTGGAGCAGTTGATGCTTGAGCTGAGTGCGCTGGCGTTGAAGGGAAGACAAAGACATGACATCGATATCGAGATCGCAAACACAAGCCAAATCAAGGCCAGTCTGGAGGGGCACAACAGACGATCCCACCGTCCTGGATCTGATTTGGTCTATGTCATAGGGTACCCCTGAGTGGGGCAGGGGAATCACGGTGACCCGAGAACGCCAGTACAGAGCCCAGGGTTCTGCCCCGGGATGCCCCGAAACTCAGGGCCAATGAGGCCAAGAACTCTGGGATCTTGACGTACTTGACGGCCTGTACCGAGGCTCTAGGTCCCCACTGGATCGACCTGCACCCCTTGGTGGGTAGGGTTACCGCCAGTAATCACCGGGGTGTGGGTGGTATTGATAAACCGCAATTGGCCATCGACTAGAATACGTGCCCGCAGGGTATAGGTATGGCGAGGGTTAATCTGCTCGGCGTCATAGACCAATTCAAAGGGAATCGGCACCTGGCGATCGCCAAAGACCGCCTGTTGGGAGGCCAGGGTGATCGCCGGGGCACCAGCCCGACTGGAATCTTCGAGCACCACTTCCAAGACGGCATGGGGGGGCATGGCAATGCGCGGTAGATAGGAGACCGTGCCTGTGACGGTGGTTTCGGTGTCCAGGTTCTGATCGTTCACCTGAATGGTTTGGGCTCCAGATGAGGCCACATGCACCTGCACCGACGGCATGCCGTCATGGCCAGTGTACTGGTAGCGGATGCCGTCAACAGAGGCGATCGCCAAGGCCCGTCCCCGCGCCACATCCAGGATAGCGGTTGATTTGTTGAACAAATTTATGTACGGCTGCCCTGCTTCCGTAAACACCCGCACCGCATAGTCAGGGGTTTGGGAGAGTACAATCGTGCCGTCAGGAACGTCCTCAGCCCGCTCGGGGGTGGGGAGTTGGGCCAATTCGCTGAGGCGGTTATTGTCGGTAACGAAGGCTCGGTTAATCACCTCTGTTTGGGTTAGCTGAGGCAGCATAATCCGCTGATTGTCAATGGTGATGGGGCTGTTGAGCATCACTCGCTCCCCCAGGACAACTGGACTCAGGGCCTGGGCTTCACCGTCAATGTCCATGACGGCAGCTAGCACGGTGACCACGGCGCTGCCATCGGAGACGCCAACCCCAAGCACCACCGCCGCATCGTCGTTACCGTCTCCATTCAGGTCACCAAAGACCATCCACATAGGCTCATTCACGAGTTCGACCCGAAATTGACCCGGTTGCTCGTATTGGCCGTTTTCGAGGGTGACGGTCACCATTTCGGCCTCTGGACCAAAGCCAGCGGGCACAGTATAGGTGCCGTTTTGCAGGGTAGTCCAGCGATCGCACCAGGCTTGCTTTTCAGGGGTAAACACTTCCCGGGTCAGGCAGTTATACCATTCAGGCTGCACGTCGGCCATGGCAATACCTCCGATCAATGGACCACTTAGCAGGCCGCTGCCCAGGGTGGTGACGGCAACCCCCAAACCAGTCATCAGGACTAAAACAATAGGCGTCTTCATTGGGTTATCTCACACCAAACAATACTTAAACCCTACCAAGGACTGATATGAAATCGGCTTGGGTTACCGTTTTAGCAACTACAATCCGCCCACAAACCGACCTGGGCTGAGGCGACGGTAGGGATCAAACTGATCTTTGAGGGCCTGCATCAGGGGCAGGGCATTGCCGCTATAGCCCCACACATCCAGAATTTGTTTGAGGGCTTTGGGAGCCTCCAAGACTGTCAGGTAGCCCCCCCATTCCTGGCAGCGCGATCGCAGCGCCTCAACCACAGCCACCGTTGCCAGGTCCCCCGTTAGCCGTACGGTGCCGATGCCGCTGGTGGCATGAACACAGCCCAGGGCCAAGTCAGGGGCCAACCTTTCCAAGCATTCCAGGCTGTCTACCACCGCCGTCGGCCGCAGTCCCAGCTTGACCACAATGGCAGTGGCATCCCTCGGGGGATCTGGGAACAGGGCCGCCTGGATCTGTGGCCAAAAGGTCTGGTCATCCTGGTCGGTCAATAGGATCGGAGTCAGAGGCTCAGGTACCAGGGTTTGCAGCCGCTCCACCTGCTCAGTCACACCGGGGGCAATGGCCTGGAACCGAATCGCCAGGGCAAATTCAGCCTTGAGCCCCAGGCTAGCAGCCAGAGCGGGAGACAGCAGGTCAAAAGCAACCGGGGTCAGGGGCGATCGCCCCAGGGTCGCCATCAGAGGCCGCAATTCCGTAGCTGGCCCAGACAGCACCACCGTTCTAGAGGTCTCCTGCACCGGGTAGAGCCGAAAGGTAAGCTGCGAGATCACCCCTAACGTACCGTAGGCACCTGTCATCAGCTTCATCAGGTCGTAGCCCGCCACATTTTTCACCACGCGGCCCCCGGCCTTAGCCAGCTGGCCATCGTAGCGGATAAAGGAAATCCCAATCAGCATATCCCGCACCCCCCCATAGCGCTGCCGCCGGGAGCCAGTATCGGCAGTGGCCACCACCCCGCCCAGGGTAGCCTGGGCGGGGTAAGCCGGGTCCACCGCCAGGAACTGTTGATGCTCAGCCAGCTGGGCCTGCAAGGGGCTCACGATCACACCAGCCTGGGCGGTCAGGGTCATATCGCCAATGGCGTGGTCGATCACCTGGTTAAGGCGGGCGGTACTCACCACCAGATCCAGTCCTTGGGCCAGGCCACCCCAGGTCAGCTTAGTGCCGTTACCACAGGCCAACAGCCGCCATTCCCGCCGGTGGGCCGTGGCGATCACCTGGGCTAGTTCGGCTTCAGTCTGGGGAAACGCGATCGCTTGGGGCCTGTCCGGCCCGGTGACCACCTGGCCCAAGCGCTCTCCCAGGGGCGATGCTGCCGGGCTAACCACCCGTTCAGGGGGGAGCACATCTGCCAATACCGCCAACACGTCGCTCATAGCTGTAACTTAGTCAATGCTAATGGCCGTAGGGCCAGTAGCCGGAGCACTGGGGGGTACATCGGTACGAATGGTGCGGAACTCGGCATACAGGCGATAGCGCCAGTCAAAGAAGGGCTGGTATTCGGGCACGTCGGCGAGCCCAGGCACCCCCTTGGCACAGATTCCTTCCGGCAGGTCCACATAGCGCTGGGCCGGAAACTTGATGTACATCGTAGCGGCCGCCACTGCAAAATCCGCCAGGGTAGGCTGATCCCCCAGTAGGTAAGGGCTCGATTGCAGCATTAGCACCAGGGCATCCAAGTCTTGGCGCAGGGCTGTAGCCGCCACCTTAATATCATCGGGACCATAGCCCACCCCGGTGCCGATCAAGTTCAACACATCTCCCGGCAGCGCTCCCACCAGGTTACGCAGCAGTTCAGGGGTAGCGGCGGGCAACAGGGCGGTGCGGAAGTTGGGATGTTGCTTGAACGCGCCAATCATCACCTTGCGGGCGTTGGGCACAATCGCCTCATCAGCCCAGGATTCTAGGGCCAGGGTCAAGCCCCGTTGCTTGGGGTCTACGGGCAACAACGGCCGGTTCGGATAGGTTTTCTCCAGGTGTAAGGCAATCGCCGTAGAATCGGGAACGATCTGCTCGTTGTCTTTCAGCACCGGCACCTGGCGCTGCCCCGACATCTGGAACAATTCCACCTGCCCTACCCCAGGGGTAACCTCAACTTTCTTGTAGGGCAACTGCTTATAGTCGAGAATCAGGCGCACCTTTTCTGCAAAGGTGGAGGCTTCAAACTGGTAGAGCTCTAACATAACCGTCCTCTGTCCTGGTTAGCGTCCTAGTGAGCGTTGGAAGTGAGCGTTAGATCCATGTCTGTGTGGATCTGTAGTGGATCTGTATAGGTTACTCGGAACCCGGTATCACTGTATCGCTATTTGCCAGGTCTGCACAGGCACCATTGGGCGGCTGAGGCACAATTGTAACGGTTTGAAAGCCCGCAGTAGACAATAGCTTACCAACGGCGAGCTCGGCCCGCCGGTTAGCTTCGTCCAACAAGCCCTCCACACAGGCAGCAGCCTCTATTTTCGTTAGCGCCTCTTGCTGGGCCAGTTCCTGCAAATTGGGAGCATTGTCAGGCCCTAATCCTAAAAATCCCCGGTTGTAGTCATAGACGTTGGAGCGACTGAGATCGAGTTTACTGTCTAAAATTTGGGGCGGCGGTAGCGTGACTTGAATCGCGGTTTCCCCGTCAAGCTGCACATCAGTAACGGCGATTTGGGAGAGGTCAACCCCGGCTCGCACTTCCCCGTAGGCCACGTAGAGCAACTGGGTAGAGCCAATCACATAACCGGCTAGGGTGCGATCGCTGCGGGTCGGCACCACCGCCTCCATGGCAAAAATGGCTGTGGTTAGCTCGCTGGCCCCCCGCAACTGCTGCACCACGATCGCTCGCACGTCCACCTCAGGTTCTGGGGCCTCAGCGGTAAACATGATCCGCACCCCTTCCAGGAAGCGATCGCCCGTGCGCCAAAACCCCACCCCTGCCGCCAGACCGACAATCACGGCAGCGCCAATCATGGCGTTGGTTACCCCCTGTACCAGCCGAAACGGGTTAAACTGAACCGGTCGCCGCCGCTGGGGGCGGAGCTCGGGTTGGCTGGCGTAGATATCACGATCATGGTCTCGATAACGGGGCGGCAATGGCTCTACTGGCTCAGGGTTAGACGGCTCAGGGTTGGGCGATTGTCTGTTGGTGGGTCTCTGGTGAGACGATGTCTGGTTAGGAGGGGCGTGGCGCATGGTCTACCCAAAGGTTTGCTTCCAGCCTAGCAAAATTGCTGGACAGCCTGATATCAGGATAGGCCCCTATGGCGGTGACGGCACAAGGGCTTGTGCCCCCGCACCCCAACAGAATTTATCGCAATGATTCAAAAATCACCGCACAGCCCCAAATTAAGCCATGACTCAGGGCCAACCGCAGCCACCATAGATAAATTGTCTGCATCAGAACCAGAGCACTAGCTCCATGGCCAAAAATGATGGCCAGCAAACACATGCCCACCAGCCCAATGGTGACCAGAAAAAAGTATTTGATTAAGCGACAGGTCCAACGGAACAACAGACTGTGGGATTGCAACATCGTTAGCCCTCCAGGATGATTGGCTCGACTATCAAGGTCAGCTGGTCGCGGCCCCTGACCCTCACCCGAGTCCCCACCGGTAAGGACAACGGGGTCAGACATCGGGCGGTCCACCAGGTATTTTCAAAGTAAATCCGCCCCGATTGACCGACCAGAATTGGCTCAACCACCACCGCTCGCTTATTCAGATGGGGATGATGAATGGCTGAAGCGTTCAGAGCATAGTCAAGGGATGTCCCTAACGGTGGGCTGTGATCTAAAGGAGATGTGTCTCCCAAAAAGATAGCTGCAAAGACCGATGTCCAACGAATCGTCATGGGTAATGCCCTCTTTGTATAGCTGAATCTATATGGAGTTTGGGAGTCACTTAGAGCTGTGGCAATCCTCTGATCGATAGCGACAGTAGCTATAGAGAGTCGATAGCGGCGATCGCTATCGAAAACCCGATAACACAATTTATTGACTTTCGATAGAATCCCCTTAAATCCTGATCAATCAAGCAGAGTACTCCAGCTTATGGGGAAGCTAAAGCCCATGGGAAACCTGAAACCGCCATCGTTACCAACGGTGTTGGAGGAAGCGATTATGCTGTCAATTTTAGAGCGCCCTCGATTTGGCCAAAACATTGTCGAGGTGGTTAGTGCTGCCAGTGATGGCACCTGCCAAATCAGCTGTGGCACCCTATACCCAGCCCTCAGACGACTGGAAAATCGAGGGTTTATTAGAGCGGAAAGGTCTGAGGCCAACTTGGCTGTTCGCCGGGGACATAATCGCTGTTATTACGCTGTCACCGACCAAGG
This sequence comes from Leptolyngbyaceae cyanobacterium CSSed165cm_216, assembly GCA_007135385.1. Taxonomy (GTDB): domain Bacteria; phylum Cyanobacteriota; class Cyanobacteriia; order Phormidesmidales; family Phormidesmidaceae; genus Nodosilinea. Next base: position 3,051 of record SLIY01000036.1, on the reverse strand, counting down.
GCGAGAGGTGCTGAATAATCTGGAAGCCATGCGCCATCAAATAAAAAAATACGATAAAGCCCCTGAATTTTTGACTTGATTCATGTCAGGTTTTGCGTTAGACATTTAACTACTGTCACACTTCAATCGTCGCTTCACGTTTAGTTATTGCACTTTCGCCTACCAAATTCTGATCATTTGAGGATGCGCCTCAGGTAAAATCACCATGTTTGTACAATTGATCGAGAACGCCGCTAAAGTCTTAGTCTACGAGCCGATTAGAGATGAATCTCTCGGGGATCTTTGGGAGCTTGACTATCAACTAAAAACTCGCCAGACGCCAAAACTGATTCGCCTAATTAAGACCCTATGGACCTTTTTGCAAATTGTCAGAGCCTCAGTCATTTTATTGTTTGAGGAGCAGATTATTCCTCTGATACAGAGTAGCCACAACACTAGTTTTCTGGATCATGATCAACTCATTGATCGAACAGACAATAGTCTACAAGGTAAAGTGCTAACGTCAGAGGCGATCGCCGAAGTTCGGCGCTATTGCAATACTCGTCGGTTATATAATCCCACCCTAAGTCGCAAGCTTTTAAATTATTCCCCTACCCCCTATATCTACTGGATCAGACAGTGCGATCGGATCATCGAAAAATGTCAGGAACGAGGCCATAAAAGTATTGATACTGAAGCCATCGTCAATAGTTTTATACTGAGCAACCTACTTAGAAAAATCGAGGCTATCCCCCCTCATCAGATAAACCTTGAGGCCTTTAAAGGCTTTGTACAAGATGTGCCCCTAACCGATGCTTTCTTGGAGCGTTATGTGGCCTTTGACCGCCAAAGCTATGGTCGCCAATTGATCTGCCGTACCTGGTCCCTGGCGGTATATGCGATTAGTTGGATGCCGGGGCAAGAATCTTGGTTGCACCACCATGGCCACGCCCTCGATGCCATCAAAGTCATTCGTGGAGAAATGACCCACTGGATAGTTTCCCCTGGGGACTGTGAGGGGGATGTGCCCTTTGAAGGGTTCTCGCGGTCTAAGCGTTATGAGGGACCCGCTCAAGTGTTTACCACTGGAGATCTAGTGCTAATTGACCGTGGCGTTGGTCATCAGATTAGTAATCGATCCTCTGAGAACCTGGTCACCCTACATTTCCGATTTGGTCATCCCCCAGAAGATAACCACTGGCGCACCACTAGCGATACAGAAATGCTGGTCTGGAAGCAAACGGAAGGCTGCTTCGACCTAATGCCACCTGATCGCGATTGTGTGTTTCACCAGCCCTAATCGCCTATCGACTGTTTAGCCCCTAACCTTAGCGAGAATCCCTTGCAGCAAAATCACTAGGGGTAGCAGTGACACCACAAACAGCACCCAAGACACTAGGGAACCGGCCAACCCCATAGCCAGCAACCCTAGGGCAATGCTACCAAACAGAATCAGGCCGATAATCAAGAGCCACCAGGGGGCACGACCGCGAGACAGATTGCTATAGGCCATCCCCCGCTGTTCAATGCGGCCCATGGGGCTATCGCCGGAGGGAATGCGATTGTCGTCTGGGAGACGCTGATCCGCTGGGATCTCAATGGAGTACTCTTCGGGCAGCTGTTCTGGTAAATATTCGTTGAAGTTGTCGGGCTCTGGCATAGGACAGATGCTAGTAACACTTTCCAGTAGGGTAGCCGGTTATGCAAGGTTTTCACGGCTTACTTGGTGTACAAAATCTGCACAATGCGCCGTCCCGGTTCGCACAGAGCATCGCGGGCCACTACCGCCACCTCCCCGGTGACACTGGCCTGGTATTCGGCCACCACATCACCAAAGGCATTGCGCTGTCGGGCAACGGGCTGCCCGGGACTAACCCGATCGCGCAGATCCACCAGCAGTTCTAAAAAACCGCCCGCTGTAGCCCGGACCGTTTCCAGGGCGTCGCCAAACACGGTGTCCCCCTCGGCGGCGGTACGCCCCAGGGAACCAGGCACCATCCCGTAGTGCTTGAGCAGATTCAAGCTACCCTCCACCGCCAGGGCAATTTTGTCAGGCTCAAATCGTCGACCCTCGCCAATTTCCACCGTCAGCGAGGGAATCCCGGCCTGCACCAAGGCAGTTTCCAGGGTGCCGGTGAGGCCAGGGTCATCCATGATCTGCTCGGCGGGGAACAGCTGGGCCATTTGCCGGATCTCGGGCTGCCCCAGGTGGGCAAACAGAAATAGGGTGAAGGCACTGCCGGTGGTAATGGTGTGGTAGTCGATCGCTGCCGTCAGGGAATTGGGCATGAACAACCGGTTCCACAGTAGCCCTGCCTGACGCGTAACCGGATTATCACCAGCTTCATCCCCAGGCCACACCCGGTTCGGATCGAGGGATTGGCCCCCCTGCATGGCCATGGGCCAAAAGGGACGGGTGTATTCGATCGCCGGGCGCGACACCCCCAGTACAGCGATCACTGAACCGCTCATGGCGGCTGGGTCCAGCTGGGCGATCAGCCGCTGCACCGCGTCGATACCGCTGACCTCGTCGCCATGGATGCCAGAGACCAGGAGGACGCAGGGGCCAGGGCGACGGCCCTTAGCCACCACCACCGGCACATACCAGTGCTGGCCAGTGCCCATTTGCACCCCCTGAAAGTAAAACCGATGGCGATCGCCCGCCGGCAGGTCATCCACCACCAGGTGACTGATTACCGGCACCCCCTGAATAAAATCGCCGGTATAGACCGTTTTAACGGGGGTGGGAACAGGGGCAGAGTTGATCAGGGTGGTCATGGTTAGTTGCGATGGGGGCTTACACCAGCGGCCGGTGGGTCTTTAAATTAAACCTTAGCCAATTTCGCCGACCCCGTAGCCAGGCAGGCCAAGACGCGGTCAATCCCCAGCCGGCCGGGCCGGCCGGGATTGGTGGCGGCTTCTGACTCATAGACGGCCTGGTTGAGGCTGAGACAATACTGTTCGGATAAACAGAATTTCAGTATATTTGCACTGTTCTGACAGAGCAGGTGTATGGTGCAACTCAAGGAATTTACGTGGGTACAACCGAGTTTGGGACCCCGAGAGTTATTG
>SLIY01000451.1 GCA_007135385.1 Leptolyngbyaceae cyanobacterium CSSed165cm_216 | reverse complement strand
TCCCCCACTCCCCCACTCCCTGCGTCGCACCAGCCCCTACCTCACCCACCCCAGCTTTAACCGCTACCACTCCGAAACTGAGATGCTGCGGTACCTGTACCGGCTGCAAGGGAAGGATCTCTCCCTGGCGACGGCGATGATTCCCCTGGGGTCTTGCACCATGAAGCTGAATGCCACGGCGGAAATGTTGCCGGTCACCTGGCCAGAGTTTGGCCAACTTCATCCCTTTGCCCCCCTGGAGCAGGCCCAGGGATACCAGCAGTTGTTTACTGAACTCGAAACCTGGCTGGGGGAAATTACCGGCTTTGCGGGCATTTCCCTGGCTCCCAATGCTGGGGCCCAAGGGGAATATGCCGGGCTGCTAGTGATCCGCGAGTACCACCAGCAGCGAGGGGAGGGGCACCGCCATGTGTGCCTGATTCCCCAGTCGGCCCATGGCACTAATCCAGCCAGCGCGGTGATGGCTGGGATGACGGTGGTCCCGGTAGTCTGCGATCACGAAGGCAATATTGATTTGGTCGATCTGAAGGCTAAGGCTGAAAAGCACCAGGAGCATCTGGCGGCCCTGATGGTGACCTATCCCTCTACCCACGGGGTGTTTGAGGCAGGCATTAAGGACATCTGTGCCATTGTGCACCGCCATGGGGGCCAGGTGTACATGGATGGGGCCAATATGAATGCCCAGGTGGGACTCTGCCGTCCTGCTGACTTTGGGGCTGATGTCTGTCATTTGAACCTGCATAAAACCTTCTGCATTCCTCACGGGGGCGGTGGTCCAGGGGTTGGCCCAATTGGGGTGAAAACCTACCTGGTGCCCTACCTGCCAGGCCACGGCTTAGTGGATGGGGTGGGGGGAGCCCAGGGGATTGGGGCGGTGACTGCGGCCCCCTGGGGTAGCGCCAGCATTTTGCCGATCTCCTGGATGTACATGGCGATGATGGGCACCCGGGGCCTACAGCGAGCCACGGAGGTGGCGATTCTCAATGCCAACTACCTGGCCCATCGGCTGGCGGGACATTACGACATTCTCTACACCGGCCAGAATGGGCGGGTGGCCCACGAGTGCATCATTGACCTGCGCCCCTTTAAAAAGTCTGCCGATGTGGGGGTCGAAGACGTGGCTAAGCGCCTGATTGACTACGGTTTCCATCCGCCGACCATGTCCTGGCCAGTGGCCGGCACCCTGATGGTAGAGCCCACTGAAAGTGAATCCCTGGCCGAGCTCGATCGCTTCTGTGACGCCATGATTGCCATCCGCGAGGAGATCCGGGCGATTGAACGGGGAGAGGCCGAGGCCGACAATAACCTGCTCAAAAATGCCCCCCACACCGCCGTTGATCTGGTGAGTGATTGGGCCCGCCCCTACAGCCGCGAACAGGCGGTGTTTCCCACCGCATTTACCCGCACCAGCAAGTTCTGGCCAGCGGTGAACCGGATTGATCAGGCCTATGGCGATCGCAATTTAGTCTGCTCCTGCGTCGGTATGGAGGCCTACGAGGATTAAACGAATGCCGGTTATCCCCTGACGCAGGAGCCAGTGATTCTTGTTGCTCAGGCTTTAGGCTCAAAAATCCACGCCTCGCTTGAGGTCGATGCCTTTTTCGGCGTAGTGCTTGTGGTTAAACACTTCGGAGTGGGTACTGGCCAGCTCAAAGTAGGCTGGCCGGTTTTGGCAGCGCCCGGTAATAATCACCTCGGTGCCTCGAGGTTTGCGCAGCAGTGCCTGGACAATCGGCTCTTCAGGCAAGAGCTCCAGGTCTACGGTGGGGTTGAGCTCATCCAGGATGATGGTTTTATACAGCCCTGAGGCGATCGCGGTGCGGGCAATTTCCCAGCCCCGCTCGGCTTCCACGTAGTCAATATCCTGCTGCTGCCCGCGCCAGACAATGGCGTCGCGGCCACAGCGCTGGTGGTCCACCAGATTAGGGTAAATTTTGCGCAGGGCTGCGATCGCCGCATCTTCGGTATAGCCATTCCCCCCTTTCAGCCACTGAATAATCAGCACCCGGTGAGACAGATCCTGACTGATGCCCCGGCCAATCGCCTGTAGCGCTTTACCCAGGGCGCTGGTAGACTTGCCCTTGCCAGAGCCAGTATAAATTTCAATCCCCTCCAACCCTGGCACACTATCGGCATGGATTTGAGACTGCATTTCAGAGTGCAGGTCGGCGATATCCAGCAGTGGCTGGGGTGCCCCCCGCCCGGTGGCGATAATTTCCAGATGGTCGGGTTTGTTCCTGAGGGTTTTGGCCACGTCCGCTGCGGACAACAGGCCCAGATCTAGCACTGGGTTAATTTCATCCAGCACCACCACCGAGTACAGCCCTGAGGCGATCGCCCCCTTGGCCACATCCCAGCCCCGCTGGGCCTCCTGTTTGTCGAACTTGGTAATATCTTCGGGGCCAAAGAACTCGGCTCGGCCCGTGCGCACCTGGTCAATCAGGTGGGGGAACCCCCGTTGCAGGGCCTCAATGGCGGCATCTTCATCATAGGTCCGCCCTGGCCCCTTTAGAAACCGCAACAGCAGCACCCGACTCTCCAAAAAGTTTTGGATCCCCAACCCAATGGAGCGCAGCACCACCCCCAGGGCCACCTGGGACTTACCTTTGCCCTCCCCATCGTAGACGTGGATCTGCCCCGTCAGACGCTCGTTGTTTTGCTGAGCTGTGCGGATGCCGATACCGGTTC
>SLIY01000397.1 GCA_007135385.1 Leptolyngbyaceae cyanobacterium CSSed165cm_216 | reverse complement strand
CTCCCCATCTCCCCCCTTGGGCTGAGCGAAGTCGAAGCCACCTCCCCACTCACACCGCCTACCGATAAGACATCCCCAACATACCGACGATCGCAGCAACAGCGTAATCCCGATAGGCTAGGGTATTGGGGCCAAACTGATCCGGGGTGTTAGCGTCTTTAGGTAGGGCTAAGCCCACAGTCGCTAAGGCATTAACCATCGGGGTAGCCCAATGGTCGTCGGGCAGATCGGTAAAGGTCCGCACCTGGTTGGGGTCTACGGTCAGCACCTGGTCGAGGGGAACAGTGGTTTTGTCAAAATCCACCCGAATGGCATAGCGTAGGGCCTGGTGCATCATCGCGGCCAATTGGGCGCGACTGAGGGGGGCTTCTGGCTGAAACCGGCCCAGGTCGTCTCCGACCACAATCCCCGCCTGTTTGGCGAAGTACAGTTGTGGGGCACTCCAGCGATTGATATCCACATCCGCGAAGGGCGCCTGGGTCAGGTGGTCAGGAATCGTAATGGCTGCGGTTTTTTTCACCTTATGGGTCAAGGCCTCTACCACTAAAGACACTGCCTGTTCCCGGGTCATCGGTGAGGTGGGCTTAAAGGTGCCATCTTCATAGCCCTTGACCAGATTGTAGGTATGGGCCGCCTGCAAAATCGCCTCAGCATAGGGATTACCCTGGATATCGTTAAAGGGTACGGGCTGGGTTGGTGGGGGAGCTTCTAGTTGGGTGAGGCGAGTTTCGACCAGACGCACCATGGCCGCAGTAGCCATATTTCGCTGGGCTGGTTGGTCAGGCTTAAAGGCTGTACCGGTCTCGCTATAAGGGCTGGCCAGCCCGACCCTGGCTAGGGTAGAGATCATTTCCCTGGCCCAGTGGTCGTCTGGCACATCATGAAAGGCCGCCTGAGGGGGCTTGGTGGGAATGATGGCGGTGATTAAGGGGACCGACTGGCCTAGGTTAGCCTGCACCACAAACTCTAGGGCTCGATAGACCATAGCCATCAGCTGGGCCCGACTGAGCTTATCCAAGGGACGAAAGTAGCCGTCATCGTCGTCACTGACTAACCCGGCTATTTTGGCGAACTGGATTTTGGTGGCATTTTCCCCGGCGGTCACATCAGCAAACGGAGGCGGGTCACTCAGGGTGTCGGGAATTTGGATAGCGTCAGGGTCAGACACCAACGTTTGCATCGCCTTAACCACCATGGCAACAGCCTGCTCACGGCTGACGGGCTCGCTGGGGCGAAAGGTTTGGTCGTCGTAACCGGTGATCAGCCCATACTGGTTAACCGCCTGGATAATCTCGTCTTTGTAAACATCTTGGCCAATGTCTGAAAAGACTTTGATCGCCCCAGGGCGGGGTTTTGCTCCTGGCACAGCAGCCCTGGGAACTTCGATTAACCGGACCAACAGGGCGGCGGCGTAATCCCGCTGGGCGGCGGCCTCGGGGCCAAAATGGGTGCTGCTGTCATCCAGGGGACTGGCCAGGCCATAAACCGCCATAGACCGAATCACCGACTCTCCCCAATGGCCACTCAGGTCCGTAAAGGGAATACCAGCGCTCCTGGGCTCGATCACATCTTCCAGGGCGGTTGTGGGGCCATAGTTTAGTTCCACCAGTCCTTGTAGACCGTTGTGAACCATCGCTACCCACTCCGCCCGAGTCATGGTCGCATCGGGGTAAACCTGGCCGTCGTCATCGGCAAAAATTAGCTCCAGTTGTTGGGCTAGGGCAAACTGCGGGGCCTGGGGATGAGCGGCGGGCACATCGGCAAAGGGGGTGTTGGTAACGGTTTCTGGCAACGCGATCGCCTCCGGGTGGGCCGCCATTTGGCCCAGGGTATTAATCAGCCAGGTGAGCCCTTGGGCTCGGGTGACGGCTGCTTCAGGCTGGAAGCGACCACCCCCAGTACCGGTGACGATGTGATAAGTGTGGGTAGCCTTTAAGATTTCCGGGGCGTAGGGGTTGCTCTCAAGATCACTAAAGCCCTCGGGCTCGGTAGGTTTCACCGCTTCAGGGGCTACTTTGGCCGCCCCTGGCTGTCGCCGGATAAAGGCCTGTCCCCCCGTCACCTGGGGAATGAGGGGCTGAGCTAACAGAGTATTGGTGTCAGGCTCGCAACGGTTGTCTAAGAAGATGGAAACATCGCTAGCTAGGGTCTGGTTGGTGGCTTTGGCATCCCAGGTGGTGGCAACCCGATGACCCATGCAGTACACATAGTGCACTGTGTCGTTGGCCCGTGGGTCAGCTTCTACGGGCTGCCAGTGAGCATAGTCGTTCCCCATCACCCGCTCGAACAGGCGGCTGGCAATTTCACGGTTGTACACAAAGTGGCTGTAGCGGGGATCAACCTTAGAAAACACCACCTTTAGGGCAATACACAGGTGGTTGCGGTAGATGCCAATCAGGCCAGTGGTCTGGACCGGAAACACCCCCCGTAAGTAGCTGGTTCCATAGACATACAGATCGGTTTGATTATCGGGGTTGGGCTGGTGGTGATGGTACGGCCCCAATACCCCCTGCACCACATCAGGGGATTGACCAAGAAGAGATCGGGTGGCAATGCTACTCATAGGGGCTTGTTTAGGGGGTAAACGACCGTAAGTAGACCTAAGCATAGGTCCAGATCACCCAGATTGTAATCATTCTTCCGGTTTTCGCCAGCATCAAAGCCAAATCACCCTAGGGAACCAGACATGAGTG
>SLIY01000141.1 GCA_007135385.1 Leptolyngbyaceae cyanobacterium CSSed165cm_216 | reverse complement strand
CGGCGGTGGTGGGTACCGCTGATGCCATGCTAAAGGCGGCTGATGTCTTTTTAGTGGGCTACGAAAAAACCGGCAGTGGCCACTGCACCGCGATTGTGCGGGGGGGGATTGCCGATATTCGTATGGCTGTGGAGGCCGGGGTAGAAACCGCCCAAGACTTTGGCCAGTACGTCTCATCTAGCTTAATTCCCCGGCCGCTACCTAATCTGGAAGCAGTACTGCCCATCTGCGCCCGCTGGAATGAACTGCGCCAGGTGGGTCGGGGCAAGCTGGGTAACCAGGCCATCGGACTGTTGGAAACTCGCGGTTTTCCAGCTATGGTGGGGGCTGCCGATGCTATGACCAAGTCCGCCGATGTGCAATTGATGTCCCATGAAACCATTGGCGATGGACTGTGCACCATTTTGATCCGCGGGTCCCTGCCAAATGTGGCGATCGCAATTGAAGCTGGCATGCACGAAGCGGAACGAATTGGTGAACTTCATGCGGTGATGGTGATTCCCCGTCCCCTGGATGACCTGGAAGACTCCCTTCCCCGGGTGGAGATCGAGGCGGAACAGCCCCTGCGTCTGCCCCTTAACCTGGACACCAAGCAGGAGGAAGCCGAGCCCCTGCCCCTGGAAGCCGCTACCGCCACCGCCGCGGCAGAATCCCTGGCCATCGAGCTAGAGACCCCGCCAGAACTGAGCCCGGAAGAGCTTTAAGGCTATTTCTGTGCTCAGCCGACCCCTGATCCTCCCGCAACAGCCATGATTCCTGCTTTAACCCAATTTGGTGAAGAAATGTCGCACCTGACTGGGGTGCGCGCCATCATGAAAGATATCATTGCAACCCTGCGGGCCGGGCAAGGAACATCCTTTATTAATCTCAGTGCCGGGAATCCGGTGATTTTGCCCGAAGTCGAGCAACTGTGGCGCGACTGCAGTCTCGATTTGCTCAATAGTGCCGATTACGGGGAAGTGGTTTGCCGCTATGGCACCAGTCAGGGGTATGCCCCTCTAATTGAGGCTATCCGAGACGACTTTAACCAGCGCTATGGGCTGGCTCTGACCAACCGCCACATCCTGATTACCCCCGGCAGCCAGGCCCTGTATTTCTTTGCTGCCAATGCCTTTGGTGGCTACCACAGGGATGGTCAACTGAAAGACATTGTGTTGCCCCTCAGCCCCGACTACACCGGCTATGGGGGGATTTCTCTGGTGCCAGAAGCCGTCAAAGCCTATCGCCCCACCCTGGAGGTGGATGAGGCCAACCATCGGTTTAAGTACCGCCCCGACTTTAGCCAACTGGCGATTACCGACCAAACGGGGTTTGTGCTGTTTTCCCGGCCCTGCAACCCCACGGGTAATGTGCTGAGTGATGGCGACGTGCGGCAGATCGCTGATCTAGCGGCCTCCCACGGAGCGCCGGTGCTGGTAGATTCGGCCTATGCGCCCCCCTACCCGGCCCTAAATTTTACCGACATGACCCCAGTATTTAGCGACAATATTGTCCACTGCATGAGTCTCTCGAAGGCAGGGTTACCGGGCGAGCGACTGGGGATAGCCATTGGCGATCCGGCGATTATCCAGACGTTGGAATGTTTTCAGACCAACCTGTGTATCCACTCCTCTCGCTACGGGCAAGCGATCGCAGCTCGGGCGATCGCGTCTGGGGAACTGGCCCGCCTATCAGAGCAGGTGATTCGCCCCTACTACCAGGACAAGTTTGCGGTGTTAGAAGCCGCCCTAGCTCAGGCCATGCCCAGGGATAGGCCCTGGTACCTGCATCGGGGGGAAGGGGCGATCTTTGCCTGGCTGTGGTTTGATCAGCTGCCCATCACCGATAGCGAGCTCTATCAACAACTGAAGCAGCGGGGGGTGATTGTGGTGCCCGGTCATCCCTTCTTCCCTGGGTTGCAGGACGATTGGCCCCATACCCATCAATGTATTCGGATTAGTCTGACCGCCGATCGCGACGCATTAGTGACGGCTATGGGGCGATTAGGCCAGCTCGTCACCCAGCTATACCAGGGGCAAGGGGTCTTGGCTGCGGCAGCGGCGGTCTCTTAGCCATGGCCACGACTGACATGACCGATACCGAATGGATGGAAATTGGCCACATTGTCGCCCCCCAAGGACTTAAAGGGGAAGTGCGGGTCTACCCCCGTAGCGACTTTCCGGAGCGGTTTTTACAGCCCGGTCCCCGCTGGCTGCGGTACCCGAATCGGCCGACCCCAGAGCCGGTCACTCTGGTGCGGGGTCGGTTTATGGCAGGCAAAGGTCTGTATGTCCTAAAGCTAGAAGGCATTGATGATTGCGATCGGGCCGAAACCCTGCGCCACTGTGCCCTGCTGGTACCCGCCAGCGATCGGCCTGAGCTAGAGCCTGGAGAGTTCTATGTCGCGGATCTGGTGGGCCTGCGGGTGCAGTTGCAGGCCACCGGGGAAGACATTGGCGTCGTTACCGATATTTATCAGGCGGGCAATGACCTGCTGGAGGTAACTCTGCAAGGCTCAGAAGCAGCGTCATCCGCTAAGCCCAAAACTGTTCTGGTGCCGTTTGTGGAGGCGATCGTGCCGGTGGTGGATATGGCCCAGGGTTACGTGCAACTTGATCCTCCCCCTGGGCTGCTGTAGACCTCTCTCAAGAACGCTATGCTGGGATCAGATCTTTGCGGTTACCACCATGTCTACGCTGGTCACCCTGTCCACCCAACAGGCCCTGG
>SLIY01000024.1 GCA_007135385.1 Leptolyngbyaceae cyanobacterium CSSed165cm_216 | reverse complement strand
GCCCAAAAACGCCCCGGCGGCCCCCCGCCCATCACCTTGCTCAGCGATGGCACAGTGTTTTAGCTAAAATGTCGGCGGGGTGTTGCGGGGTAGATGCAGCCATGCCACTGTTCGATCGCATTTTTGACAGTCGCTTTTGGGCGATCGCCACCAAAGAAATTAACCAAATTCTCCATAACAAGCAGCTGATCTTTTTGCTGCTGTTTCCCCCCACGGTGCAGCTACTGATTTTTGGCCTGGCCCTTAGCCCCGATGTTAGCCAGTTGACGTTAGGGGTGGTGGACTATGCCAATAGCTATGAAAGCCGAGAACTGGTGCAAGCCCTAACCGCCAACCAGATTTTCCAAGTGCATTATCAGGGGATTGATCAAGCCGACCTGGTGGGTCGAGTGCAGCGGGGGCAGTTGACCACAGGGCTGATCATTCCCCCCGACTTTAACCGGCAACTTAGCCGGGGCCAAACAGCCCAGGTGCAGGTGTTCATCGACGGGGTAGATGCCAACACGGCAGGTATTGCCCAGGGCTATTTACGCCAAATTTTGAATCACTACAGCCTGAGTCTGCGGCCCAACCCGCCGCCGCCAGTGCAAACCCAGAGCGTATTTTTTTACAATCCTGGCTTGGTGAGCAGCTGGTTTTTGGTGCCTGGGGTGATGGGGGTCGTGCTGACCCTGACCAGTTCCCTGGTGTCATCCACCACTCTGGTGAAGGAAAAAGATACGGGCACCCTCGAGCAGTTGTTGATGACCCCGGCCGACAGCTGGGAAATTCTAACGGCTAAAATTGTGCCGCTGTTTGCCCTATTGATGGGGGATGTGGTACTCGCGGTGGTCATTGCCCGCGCGGTGTTTGCGGTGCCCTTTCGCGGTAGCTTGCTGCTCTATCTGCTGCTGGCGGGGCTGTATGTGTCGGTGGGCATTGGCATTGGGTTGATGCTGGCCACTGTGGCCCAAAGCCAGGAGCAGGTGGTGCTGATTTCGTTTTTTGTCAACCTGCCGCTGATTCAGACATCGGGGGCGATCGCGCCAATTGAAAGCATGCCTCCCCTGTTTCAAACCCTCTCCTGGTTTAATCCCCTGCGCCATTTTGTGGCGATTATTCGCGGCATTTTGCTGAAGGGGGTGGGGCTAGAGGTGCTGTGGCCCAATGGGTTGATGCTGGCCGCCTTTGCGGTGCTGTTGATGACTGTCAGTATCACCCAGTTTCGTCGACAACTGGCTTGATGGCGGGCCAGGCTCCATAACATTTCCGATACGTTTGCCATATTGCCCCTGGGGCATCGCCTAGAATCGGGACAATCCTTTGTCCTGTGCGACCTGCGCCCCTATGTCCACCCCCATTACCCAACGCTTCGGGGTATTGTCTGACGCTGCCTTCACTCGCCCGGCCCATGGGGCCACCCTGACCCATTCGATTTTAGTGGTGGGGGGCTCTACAGCCGCCTATACGGCCACCCTCACCGCCCTGCGATTGAACCTGGATGTCTGTCTGGTGCAACCCCAGATCGTGGTGGGTGGGCAGTTTACCGCCCAGGCTCTGCCGGCTTCCGACGATGGCGACCTGTTACGCAAACGGGCAGGACTCTTCACGGTAGATGGGGAAGCGTTTGCTATTTCTAGAAGCCAGAAAGCCTTTCGCGATCGCCAGCGGCAACTGCAACCCGTCGCTGGTCGGGTGGTCAGCAACCCGGGCAGCGGTTGGGTTAGCCCTCTGGCCACCACGCCAGTGGTAGCGGCCAGTGCCCTGAATGAACCGCTGATCCCCTATCTGCGCAGTGGCAAATTGACCCTGATCCCCTTTGCAGAGCCGATTCGGGTGGTAATCGATCACACGGGGGAGCGCCCCAAGCTGCAAGGGGTAGTTTGCCGCGACCGCCACACGGGGCATGAGTTTACCGTCACCGCCCAGGTCACCCTCGAAGCCACCGACCTGGGGGACCTGCTGGAGGTGGGGGACATCCCCTCCTTTGTGGGGCAAGAAGCCCGGGCCGACACCGGTGAAGCGATTCTGCCCGAAGATGCCCGGCCCCAGTGCCAACAGTCCATCACCTTCGATGTGGTGGTGGAATGCACCGCCCCTGGTCGAGGGGTACCCATCGGTAAGCCTGACGGTTTTGGGGCTGTTCCTTGGCTGAATCTGCAAGAATTTACCCCGATCTTTTGGACCAAAACGAAATCCCACCAATGGCAGCAATGGGACTTCTTTAGCGACTATGGCATTTTTCGCTATCGCCGCTTGCAGCGGGTTAAACCCGACGATAAAAAGGTGCATCCCGGGGATGTCAGTGTGATTAACTGGGGCACCTCCAGCGATCCTAATCACCCCTTTCGCTGTGGTAACGACTACCGTCCAGGGCGGCTGGTGGGGGTCAGTCGCGAGGAGCGGCAATTGCACATTCAACGGGCCCGGCACCGCTCCCAGGCCTATGTGCACTATTTGCAAACCCATGGCGCCCCCAACTTGAAGCCCCGCGGTGATCTCACCTGGACGGTGGACGGCATTGCCCTGGAGCCCTATATTCGCGAGGCCCGTCGCGGCAAGGCGCTGACCACCATTCGTCACGAAGACGTGGCCGAAACCTTCTTCCCCCACCAGGCGCGAGCTCGCTGCTTTGAAGACGCTGTGGGCATCGGCCAGTACCATTACCTGGATCTGCACGGTAACGATGCCAAGGGCCACGTTACTCCCAAAGGCAAAGATGTGGTGGCCCT
>SLIY01000285.1 GCA_007135385.1 Leptolyngbyaceae cyanobacterium CSSed165cm_216 | reverse complement strand
TGAAGATCCCGATGGCCATAGCGCGCATCCATTGACTACCCCGATAGTAAAAAACAATTGGCAGGAAAATTGTTTAAGCTAAGTCTTGTAGGTTAAATCAATCATAGATTAGATACACCTGTGGCAAGGCAATTCCGGACACCAGCTGATAGAGAACTCAATTAAGCTGCTTTCAATGCTCCTGTGCCGCTTTGGTTAGGCAGCCCGTCTTGCTTCTAGTGGCTTTTGCATCGCTGGTGGGCCGGGACTAGGGGTTGCCAAGGGTGGGGTTGCCAAGGGTCCCAGTCAAGTTGACGGTAACTCTGAATCAGGTCTGACCAGTCAGGTCTGACCAAGCTGGAGCTTCAGATGACTGTCTTGTTATGGGCCAAGGGTATCGGTAGGGGCCGTCTAAAGAATGGCAAACCTTTGCTAAGTCATGGGAATTAGCTTGGCTGATCGGGCAGGCTAGATCATAGGTTTAAGGATGATTTTTGGCGACACCTGACATACACTTTGGCCATTGTTGGGGAGAGGGATAGGAGAAGACGTGACTCTGCAACGGGATGAACTAGAGGCCTTGGTGGCCGAGATTGACGGGCTCCTAGGGGAGGCTGCACCGAGGTTGCCGTGGGTCATGGCTAGCGAGGCGACCCAGCAGCGACAATTACTAGCTAAGGCGCGGGCCTATTTAGCTGATCTAGACACTCGTATCTCAGCGGATGCGGCAGTGGATGATGCGGCATCTGCCGCAACGGATGCTTTGCCTGTTGATCCCACCATGGCGACGGCGAGTCAGATCCTGCAAGCGCTCCTGCAAGAAATGCAGTATCTGCGGGGGCAAACCATGCAGATTTTAGATCCCCTACGGCAAGAGGTCGCCACCTTGAACCAACAGCGAGAGCTGTTGCTACAAGAGGTGCAGCAGTTGCAGCGACAGCGTCTACAGCTGGAAGCGGGTGCCCTGCCCAATGGGGCAGATCGAGGCTGGGATGAAACCCTACAGCAGTTGACTCGCCACCTGGAAGCCCACTTGACCAACCAGGTGGAGCAATCAGTACAACGGCTGGAGGCTTCGGTGGCCAATACCTATTTGTTGGGTGATCTAACCCAGCCACCAGCGGACCTTGAGCAGACCAATCGGGAGCCGGGCGATCGCCTGTCCCCATCTCAACGGCTAGCCTACTTGAACCAAATTCAGGCCCAGACAGACCACCTGGTGCTGAATTTGGATCAGTCTATACGGACAGTGTTTGAAGCCTTAGAACAAAACCTATATACCTACCAAGATTCCCTCAACCAAGGGCTGAATAAAATGCATACCCTGGGCCAGCAGGGGGAAATGATGTTCAGTGCCCTGATTAATCATCTGGCCCGACAAATGAACCAAGAGGCCCGGGCCTATCTGGATGCCGGTGAGCCGCCCAGGGGCCAGCGACCCGGGCTACCCACGGGTGATGGGGCCGCAGGGGAGGTAGAAACAGGAGCGGCGATCGCGGAGGCCCAGACAGACACTGATTTGACCTTCGATGACCTCGATCTCGACGAGGGCCTTGACGACTTAGACCTAGACTTTGAGGATGACGAGCTCACCCTGGCCCAGCTGGACGACGACGTTTTATCAGCGGCGGTGGCCCCAGACGCAGGACCAGGGGACGGGGCAGACAGCCTACCGACGCTGGAACAACTGGATGTGGCCAATCCTGATCCAAATCCAACGGTGTCCTTGCCTCAAATGCTCTCGGCTGATGCCGAGGTGATTCAGCTCAACGCCGACAACGACTCGGCGTTGGATGACCTGTACCAGAGTTTATTTGGCACCGGAACCCTGGCTGCACCACCTGAAGTAGATGGGGGCAGTTCCCCAGACTCGGCAGAGTCTAGAGCGGTAGCTGGGGACGAGGCCTGGCCCGAGGCACTGGCCATGGATGTAGGGGCCAATGAATCCGCAGATGACATCGGAGATAACCCCGAGTTGGCCACAACCTCCCCAGTGGTCGAGGCGGACGCCCTGGCTCAGCTGATGGAGCCGTCAGAGGAGGACCAGGGGGATGCTGCGATCGCCCCTGAAGAGGCGGCCACCCTAGCCGATGTTCTGGGGACCGAAACAGCGGCCCAACTGTCGGCAGGTCCAGATGCGGCTGCGATCGCGACCCCAGACGACGATGTGATTACCTCCCTGGCGGAGTTGCTGCCGGACCAGCAGGGAACAGCCCTCAACCCAGAGACCAGATCATCCTTGGCCTCGGAGGACTCCTTCCTAGATGACGCTAGGGATAGCCAGTTTATGGCCGCTCCTGCCGAAGAAGACTTGCTGACCCAGGGCAGTACGACTGATGCCAGTCAGTATGGACTGTCAGTGGATGAGGATATTTTCGCTCAGCTGCAAGCGGATCTCGACGACCTGGAAGCCAGAGAAGTGACAGCCCCGCCATTAGAGGTTGAGACATCGACTGGGCAAGACCCGGTACCGCCACCAGAATCAGTGGCAGCTGAGGCCTCAGAACCTGGCAACGATCACTGGGTTGACGATCTGGAGGCCGCCCCGGCTGAATCCGGGGTGCCTGAATCCGGGGCGGCCGATCGCACCCCATGGGACGTGACAGCCCCTGAAATCAGGGATATCTCTGATCAGCTAGGGCCGGACGACCTAGCGCCCAGGGATCTAGAGCCTGGTGATTTAGCAGGTTTAGGCCTAGAAGATCAGGACAACCTATCCCTTAGCACAGACCTGTTTAGCGATGAGTTTGCCCTGGCAGACGATGGCAGCGATGATGATATCTTTGCCGCCGATCTTGATTCCTCGGAAGGCTCGGTAGCAGAAGACTCGGTAGCAAACGAGGCCAGTCAGACGGCTGACTGGTGGGTCGATCAGTCCGACTTGGAGTCTACCCCTGAATCGCTAGAGCAAGTGGGGCCAGAAGACGCGATCGCTACCCCAGCCCAAGACCTATGGGGCCAGGCCCCCTCCGCCACGGCGACGGACGCCTCAGCAGCCGTGACGGAGGGTCAAGCTGACATTGACCAGACTGGGGTCGAGCCGCAGCCCCCCGACTTGGAGCGAGCCCTGGACGACATACGGCCAGAGGCCGAAACCCTGGAACCCGAAACCGGGGTCGCTGATTGGACAGCGGCGGCGGGTACCACCGACCCAGCCGATGACTTGGCGGCCACCCCTGGGGAGTTTTCGGCTGAAGGAATCGATTGGTTTGCCGAAGCCACCTCTGGGGAATCCCCCTCCCGAGAGCAAGACGATACTACGGAGGGGATCAACCTATTTACCGACGCAGCCTACGTCGAACCCCAGCCGACCGATTTAGGGGATGGCCCCAGTGGTATCGACCTATTCGCCAATCAGAACTTTGTGGAACCCCAACCCCCTGACCTGGACACCACCCAGGAGGGCATTGATCTATTTGGTGAGGAGACCCAAGACACCGCTGTCACCCCTCAACCTACCGACCTGGACCCAGCCCCAGAGGGAATTGACCTGTTCCCTGAGACCAGCATCCCTCAGGAATCTGGCCCTGATCAGTTATCGAGCCGCCTGGAGGAATTTGGGTCTGACAGCCCAGCTTTTGACAGCCCAATTGCGGATTTCCCGGATCCAGAAGAGTCACCAGAGTTACCCCCCCTAGAGATGGCCCCCGAAGGAATCGATTTATTCCCGAGGGAGTCTGCCCAGAGCCCTGCCAATCAGCGACCCAGCCCAGATAGCCTGGCGAACTTACTGGCCGAACTAAACCTGAGCCTAGAGGACGATACCCCAGCGGTTGGCGAGTCAGGGCTGACCCTGAGTGACTTAGGGGACATGGGCTCAGATGCGCAGCCTGAGCCCCAGCGTCCTCGCCCAGGCCCCATTCCGCCTTGGACTCCAGCGGGAGACATCGCCCGCCCAAGGCCAGCGGCACCCCCTACCGAGGCCGATACCGAGGCCGACCCTGGTGTGGAGCTAACGGTGTCTGATCCGTCCCTGACCCTAGAGAATCTGTTGGGCGATCTCGCCCTAGATCCTCTGCCACTGGAGCCGGATCAACCTCTAGTGGTAACGGCCGATAACCTGTTTGGCTCAGAGGCAATGCCCACCGATGCCACCGAGGCTGCCGATACCTCGGTGACGGCCGAGAATTTGTTCGATCCAGCAGTTATTTCCGCTGATAGTGAGCCCGAGACTGAACCTGAGACCGAGTTGATACAGTCAGCCCCGCCGGACTCAGCCCGGCAGCCGGATGTGCCCGATTCGTCCGATACCCTGGACGACTTCATCTCAGCCAATTGGGGTGTAGAGGATCCCCCCCCTGCCTGGCCAGAGCCTGATCTGACCTTAGAGACGGTTGGTTTGGGGGAAAGCCCCGAATCAGAACCGCCAATCCCTGCACCTGGGGAGGCGTTGGAGCTTTCCTTAACGATGGATGATCTGGACCTCAGCTTGGATGGGACAACCTTCCCTGGAGTTGACGAGGCTAGCGGTGTTGACCAACCTCAGTCACCAGTCCCAGAAACTCCAGACCTAGATGCCCAGGTGCCAGATGCCCAGGTGCCAGATGCCCAAGAGTGGCTGCGGGAAATTAGCTTAGACAATATTCTGGATACCGCTGGCGAGAATTTGACGAATCAGCCAGAGGCTGAGTTTCCCACTGCCCCAGCAACCCCAGAAGCGTTTTCCCTAGATCAGTTTGATTTTTCCCTGGGGGATGAAGTTGAGAGCCTCGAAGCGGCGATCGCCCCTGCTGACGGCCTGTCTGATGTCCCCTCTGATGTCCCTACTGACGACATTTCTGATGCCCCCTCTGAGCTAGACCTCGATACGTTAGCCCTGGCCGATCAGGCTGGGCCTGATCGGGGTTGGCATCAGGTGGAAGAAAGCGCTGAGCTTGAAGCAGTACCTGAAGCAGCAGTACCTGAAATAGAAGCAGTACCTGAAATAGTAGAGGACGTGTCTGAGGTTGAATTACCCCCCGACATTGAGCTACCCGCAGGGCTGGAATTGCCCGCCGAGATTGAGGTGTCCGACTCAGCTCCCCCCCTCGGGGAATTTACCGCTAGGGCTGACGGATTACCAATGCCGACCCTGGAGTCTGACTTTTTGACCAGCCCCATGGCGGATTTAGACTTAACCGCGATCGGGACTGAACAGGTCCCTGCCGCTGGCGGGCTAGGGACCGAACCATCAGCAACCCCTGAGCCACCAGATGCCCTGTGGTTTTTAGGGCTGGATGTGGGCACTAGCGGTCTGTCGGCCGTGCTGTTAGATAAGTGCAGCAGTCAGGCCTATCCCATCTATTGGATAGATAATGCGATTTCTGGGGCAACGGCTGATAAGTTTTTCCGGTTACCCACCCTGGTTTCCGTAGCGCCGTCTGCAGCAGATGGTCGTTACCAGGTGCAGTCGGTAGGGGCCTCGACTCTGACTGTGGATTGGGATGACGCCACTGGGTCTGACGACTCGGAAGACAACTCGGTTATTCTCAAAACCTTGAAGCCATTTTTAAAGTTCGGTATTCCTGTAACCGAGGCGGAAACAGGGGATTCACAGCCCCAAGTGCAATGGTCTGACCAGACTCAGCTCCCGTTGCAGGTGTTTTTAGAGGGTCTGCAAGCGTTATTGGCTACCCTATCGCTGCCAGACTCCTCCCCATTCACCGTTGGGGCTGTGGACCTAGAGACGGATAAGTTGACCCAAGCTCTGCAACAACTGCAAGGGGTAGTCGTGAGCTACCCAGCCAACTGGCCTGATACCTACACCTTTAACCTGCGGGAAGTGGTGATTGGGGCCGGGTTGATCGAGAACCCCGAAGATATTTATTTCCTTGAAGATGCGATCGCGACGGTATTGTCTGGCTTTCCCGATCCGAATGAACCCATGCCTGAGGCCAATAGCCAGCCCCTGCAGCAGCAGACTGTTTATGCCTGCCAGTGGACTGGGGGTACCGTGGTGCTGTCCGCCGGGGCAACGATGACCGAAGTGGGTCTGGTTAACTTGCCTGGCGATCGCACCCAACTGTCCTACGATGACTTTATGCTCCATTCCATGGCCTATGCCGGGGATGCCATTGATTTGGACATGGTATGCCATCTGCTGCACCCCACGGAACGGCGGCAACGGCGAACCCCCAATGACTACGATCGAGCCCAAAATGGCTGGGGCTGGCAGGCGGCGATGCCTGAGTTGGACACGGCTCGGTGGGACGATTTGGGACTAGATCAGCTTGACTTACCGCGGCCCGCTGAACCAGACTTGGCGCGACGCCAACGGCTACAACAGCGGTTGGAAGCCTCGCTGCTGGGGCAGAGCACGTTAGAAGCGGTGCGCCACCTGAAGATTATCTTGCAGCACCAGCCCCAGTTCGAGCTCGAACTGGCCGATCAACACTGGGTGGTGCGCAGCAAGGAACTCGTAGATCGAATTATCCTGCCCTATATTCAGCGGATCAACGGCCACTTCAATCAATTGCTGAGCAAAGCAGGGCTGTCTACCCATAGCATTAAGCAGGTGATTTGTACCGGCGGCAGTGCTTCGTTGCCTAAGATTACCCACTGGCTGCGACAGAAGTTTCCTGAGGCGATTATTATCCAGGATACCTACCACAGCGATCGCCCCCCGAGCTGTAGTCGGGTTGCCTATGGGCTGGCAAACCTGGTGCGCTATCCCCAGGTACTCGATCTAAATCGCCATCAGTACAGTGATATGTTTTTGCTGCTAGAACTGTTGCGCACCTCCCCCGAGCAACCTATGCCCCTCAGCGGTTTACTGCACCTGCTAAATGAGCGGGGGATCAATACTGAAGCCTGTGAACTCCACATTGCCGCCCTGCTAGAAGGTCGTCTCCCCCCAGGCCTGCTGTCAGCGACAACCCAGCCAGTGTTATTGCCATCGGCAGCCAGCGACCTCTCCCAATCCCTGGCAGAGAACCCCTTGTTTAAACGCCCCAACAACCAGATTTATGTGCCTAATCTGGGTCAACAGCAGCGCCTACAAGCCTACATGGAGCAATTGCTGAGCGATAAGCAGCAAGACCTGGTAGATCCCTTACTCGCCAGGCTGATCGCCATCAGCATTCAAGCATGAAATCCAGCCTATGCAGCGGAACGCTGATTAAGTGGAAGGATGAGGATGGTTTTGGGTTTATTAGGCCGAAAGATGGAGGAAAAGATGTTTTCCTGCACATTTCTGACATTAGAGATGCAACTCGTCGCCCCCAGGAGAAAGACACCATTTATTACCGCAGGACAGTAGATGCAACCGGTAAAAGCCGGGCCTGTGATGCTTTTATTTTGGGAGCTAGGCGCCAGCGCATGGGTTCGGGAGCCTATCGAAATGGCCGTAGTGCTACTCTCTCAAAGGCCTGGCAGGATGCCTTTCCCCTGAGTCAACTAGTAATACTGTCAGTTTTACCCTTGATTGGGATAGTGCACCTTTCATGGGTTATCCGTAATCCGCTTCCGATTGTTGTTTATCCGGCAATGAGTGCTGTGACCTTTGCCTTATATGCTGACGATAAATCAAGAGCCAAGCGGGGGGAGTGGAGGATTTCAGAAAATACACTGCACTTGTGTGAGCTTGCGGGAGGATGGCTTGGTGGCTTTGCGGCTCAACGAGTATTGCGTCACAAGAGCCAGAAGCAGTCCTATCAGACTGAGTTCTGGATAATTGTGGCCGGTCATTATTTAGCTTGGTTGTTTTGGCTATGGTTCGCGATCAGACGTGGGTGGTGAAGTTTGGCAGACGTTGGCTATGGCAGGGAATTGACCTCATTTATCATAGAAAAGCCATGACAGATGAATATATTTTGATAGAATGGAATCTATGAAAGAGGTTCTTCTCCAACCGAGGAGGTTGATCGTTGATTCACGCTACGTTACACCAACTCAAGGTTTTTGAAGCCACGGCCCGTCACGGCAGCTTCACCCGAGCCGCAGAGGAATTGTACCTGACCCAGCCCACTGTCTCAATCCAAGTGAAGCAGCTCACTAAAGCAGTGGGTCTTCCCCTATTTGAACAAATTGGTAAGCGGCTGTACCTGACCCAGGCCGGGCAAAAGCTGTTAGAAACCTGCCAAGAGATTTTTAGCGGCCTTGATCAGTTCGAGATGGCGATCTCTGACCTGAAGGGGTTAAAACAAGGGCAGTTACGCCTGGCCGTTATCACCACGGCCAAGTATTTTGTGCCGCGACTACTCGGGCCATTTTGTCAGCGCTTTCCAGGCATTGATATTTCCCTGAAGGTGACCAACCACCAGCATATTCAGGAGCGCATGACCAATAATGATGATGATCTATACATCATCAGTTCTCCGCCAGAACAGCCTGATCTCAAAATTTATCCTTTCCTAGAAAATCCCCTAGTGGTGATCGGCCCTAAGGATCACCCTTTGGCGGGTAAAACCAATGTACCGATCCAAGCTCTAAATGGTGAGCAGTTTGTGATGCGGGAACCTGGTTCAGGGACCCGATATGCGGTGCAAAAACTATTTGAAGCCCACAATGTCGATGTCAAGGTCCGCCTAGAACTCGGCAGCAACGAGGCCATTAAGCAGGCGATCGCTGGTGGCCTGGGCATTTCTGTCTTGTCTCTGCACACCATTATTTCTGAAGGAACCAGGGGCGAATTTACCATCCTAGATATTGAGCACTTCCCGATCGAGCGCCACTGGTATGTGGCCAGCCTGGCTGGCAAGCAATTGTCGGTGGTGTCTGAGGCATTTTTGGCCTATCTATTGGAGGAAAGTCACACCCTAGTGGAGAAATTTTTACCTGGCATTAACCGAGTTCCCAACGCAGACAAGGTGGCCCTCGATCTCGATCCTAAAGCAGACGGGGGAAAGTCCTCTGGTAAGGTGCTGACTAAGACCTCGTAGCTGCAAAGCAGCTTATGTTGACTGGAGATGCTGCTCTAGGGCGGCGCTATACTCTTCGTACTTTTTCGCACCTACTAAGGTGTCGGCTACTTCGCCCTGGGCAAAGACGATCACAGCGGGAATACTACGAATTCCATATCGCTTAGCGACGGATTGGTTGGCGTCGAGGTCGAGTTTAAAGACTTTGACGCGATCGCTGTATTCGTCAGCCAGCCGATCGATCAGCGGGGCAACCAGCTTACAGGGGCCACACCAAGTGGCTGTGCAATCGACCACCAATAAAGACTCTGAGCTTAGCAAAGCATCAAACTCAGTTTCGTTTTGAATGTAGGCAGCAGGCATAAATTAAGGCTCATAAAATCTCATTCTCCCATGCTGGCTGCGTTTATCCCAGGGTTAATCATCAATCAGGATGGAAGGATTACCGGGCATCGTAGCGGGCTGCTTTGCTTTGACGCCAGAGGAGCGACTGCGGCGGCCGTCAACCTTCCCCTGAGCAATGGGGACAGTAAAGTGAAACTGACTGCCTTTATTTTTGCCAGCCGACTCGGCCCAGATGGTGCCCCCTAGCCCCTCGACAATTTGCCGACACATGGCCAACCCCAGGCCGGTACCCCCCGTCGTGCGGCGCAAGGCCCCTTCTTCTTGGTAGAAGCGATCAAAGACCACATTTAGGCGGCTAGGCTCAATGCCCCGCCCATTATCAGAAATGGTGACTTGCAAATGAGTCGGGCTAGAGCGGGTCACCTGAATCGTGATTTTGCCCGTGGCTGGGGTAAATTTCTGGGCATTATCGAGTAACTTAGCCAACACTTCCACCAGCCATTCCCCATCGGCTCGAACCAGGGGCACTTGCTTCGGCAGTTTAACTTTGACAGTGGGCGGCTTGGTGGCGTCTTGGCTGGCATGCATGCTACTCAGGGCCAGATCGATACACTCCTGAATCGAGAGAGATTCTAGGTTCCACTCGACCCGACCACTCTCCAACCGCGATAGGGTGAGGAAGTCTTGCACCAACTTCCGCATCCGCTCGGCATCGTCTAGGGCCGATTGCAGCATAATCTGCCGCAGTTCGGCGGGCATGTCTGGTTCGGTGGACAGGCTCTCTAGGCACACCTGAATGGTGGACAGAGGCGTGCGTAGTTCATGGCCAGTGATGGCGATCAGGTTACCTCGGGTGCGGTCTAGGGCTTCTAGTTGCTGATTCAGGTCCTGTAGATTGGCATAGGCTTCGGCTTGGATAATGGCGACGCTCAGGTGGGTGGCGATCGCGTCTACCAGAGCTTTGTCGTCTTCGGTCCAGTCATAGGGTTGAGATTGACAGTGGTGCAACTCAATCATGCCAACTAAGCGGCCCTGGTAGGTTAACGGCACCAATAGCCAAGATTGAATCTGCCACCGCTCGAGCAGGGGCATGATACTGTCTAGCTCATAACGAAAGGGAGATTCGGGATCGTAGGTATCGGCAATCGCCACCGTTTCTTTGGCGTCTTGCACATAGTCGAACAGGGGGTTAGTCGCCAGCGGCCAGGTTTCCCCCAGCAGCGAGTCCACAGACTCTTTGAGGTGTTGATGTTCGATAGTAACCGTGGCCTCGTTGGCGCTGCAAGGATAAATCAGACACCGACAGACATCTAGGGCATGACCCAACTCAGTCACCGCCTGCTCAAAGATTTCGGTAGCATCTAGTGACTGGCGAATCACAGCGGTCATCGAGTTGACTAAGCGTTCTCGCCGTTCCTGGGCCGCAATCGCTTTGTAGGCTTTTTGTAATTTGTACTGACCTGCCTGTAAGTAGGTGACCAACCGTTGGGTGAACGGGTCGGGGCCACTACTATTGTCCAGGCGGCTAGAGGGCTGGAGGTGGGGATCAAGGTAGCGCTGTTTGGCGATCGCAATTTTGTCGG
>SLIY01000457.1 GCA_007135385.1 Leptolyngbyaceae cyanobacterium CSSed165cm_216 | reverse complement strand
TACTGGGTTTTTCTAAGTATCGTTGGTATTGAAATTATTAATTATTCTGGTGCCTTCTGCACTACGCCGAGAGCGGGAACTGTTGGCTAATCTGCGAGCCCTATCAACGGCTGAAGCCAGGAGGCTACTCTATGGCCAAGCGCTTGATCAATCTGTCAGCGATGACGTTTTGGAGGCCTTACAGGCCTTAGAAAGCAGTGGCCTTGTATTTGGGCGGAGCCCTTTACGACGCTTAAGGAGAGCTTGTGGGCACGTTTGGAGAACCCCCCACCCTCACCGGAGAGCGCCGCCGGGATCACTATTACCGTTGGCAAAATCGATATGACGCGCCCTGGGATATGGACCTGCTGGAGGATCGCTATTGGCTGGTTATCCGCCATGACGTCAGCGGGGTACAGCGGGAGTTTTTCGCCTTTATTGGTCGGATCACAGGGCTGGTGATCATTATTTCTGCCTTTGTCACCGGCACCACCCTTGATGGGCTGCGCTGGTTACTGATCAAGCCTGTGTTGTAGCTGAAACAGGATCTCCTGACTGCTGGAGCGGCCATTAGTCAAGGGATAGATGCCCTCACCCTAGATTTTAAAGCCCTAGATTTGGTCAGAGATGATGAACTGGCAGATGTGATTACCGCCTTTAGACAAATGCTGGGGCAAATTAGCTATGCCATTACCACCAGGCAGCAGAGTGAAGCTCGCTTTCGTACCCTGGTGGAACAAGCGGTCGATGCGTTTTTTGTGGTTGACCAGCAGGGGCAAATTATCGATGTCAACCAAACGGCCTGTCATGACCTGGGCTACAGTCGAGATGAGCTATTACGTCTAACGGTACCGGATATTCAAAAAGCCTTCACCGCCGCCGACTTTGAAAAAATTTGGCCGCAGCTGCAACCGGGGCGGCTAACCACCATCACCTCATCCGTCCACCAAGGAACAGTGGTCACCGTAACATTACCCCTAGCAGGGCCTGGAAAAGATGGCCTAGCAAAGGTTTAAGCCACAGGCCCGTTTTCCCACCGTGGGGCGGGCAGGGGAGTAGGGAGCTGCGATCGCTTCTCCTAAGTTAGAAAACATCCAGGTCCAGCGCTTTAGATCCCCCCTGCTCAATCATCACTAAAATTTTGCCTAATTGAGACCAAATTAGTAGCGCAATCAGCACGGTCATGGGCGCCCCCAGGGCGTAGGCTATTTTGCCAGAAAACCCAAACAATTGAATGCCAGAAGCCAGAAAGACGCAAATTCCCGCATTAATACCAAAAAAAGGAATTTGTAACTGTGGCCCACGCAGCTTGGCTAAAATTCTAGTGGAGCGGTTGGCATTCCATTCACTGACGGACTGCTGTAAAACAATACTAAAGGCATAACCAGAAGAAATGGCGGCTAAGAAACCGGCAAACAGCAGAATATAAGGGGGTTGTGAGTACAGCATCTTAACCTGACGAAACAATCATTAATCTTTTGCAATTATAGGGGAGAGCCATCCCCACGGTAAGACCATTACCCCAGGATTAATGGCTAGCCAGAACTGATCACCGGCAGCGGATAAGCTAGACCTTCAATACCTGACGCAAGTCCCCAACCACAGGCACCATCTGCTCAGCCCGTTCTAGGGAATATCCTGCCAGGGCTCCCCAAGCCGCCTCCAGTATACGGTCAAAGGTAATATCATCCTTGACCAAAGCCCATAGCCGTTGCACCTCTTCGGTATGTAAGCGATCGTTTTCAGTCAGGGCTAAAATCAACATCTGTCGCAGGTGTCGACCTTCTTCAGACAACAGATAACGAATGCCGACTTCAGCCGTGGGGATGACATTAAATCCGGTTTCTCCACGGGCAATGGTTAGCATGTTCTCTAGCCGCTGCCACTGGAGTTGTCCATCCTTGAACAGCACCTCCAGTAGCCGCTGGCGCAGGGCCGGGGTTTCCCCGATTAGCAGTCGACGGGCCACATAAGGGTAAGCCACATCTACAATTTTGAAGTCTGGGTTCAGACTGAGGGCCAACCCTTCCTGGGTGACCAGAGACCGAATAATCAGCGCAAACTTAGCGGGTACCCGAAAAGGGTACTCATACATCAGTTCAGAAAATTGATCGGTAATGGTTTTAAAGTTGAAGTCCTTGACCTTAGCCCCCAGTGCATCTCCCAACACCCGCTGTAGGGCAGGAATAATGGGGTCTAGATCTGTGTCAGGGGTAAGGAAGCCAAGCTTAACAAACGCGTTACCTAACTGCTCAAAATCGCGGTTGATCAGATGAACGACCGCATCAACCAAGGTTTCTTTGGTCAGTTGATCCAATTGATCCATCATGCCAAAGTCGATGTAGGCCATACGGCTATCGGCCATGGCAAACAGGTTACCTGGGTGGGGATCAGCATGGAAGAAACCAAACTCAAGCAACTGGCGCAGACCGGAGATTACGCCCACCTCTATCAGCTGATCGGGGTCCAGGTTAGCGCCCTCTAGCTGGGCGGCATCGGTTAGCTTATAGCCATCAATCCACTCTAGGGTGAGGACCCGATGGCTACAATAGGGCCAATAAATGGCTGGGACTTTAATGGTGGAGTCTGCTTTAAAGTTTTCGGCAAAGCGTTCTGCGTTGCGGCCTTCGTTTAGGTAGTCAATCTCTTCAAACAGTTTGGTGCCAAACTCTTCCACGATTAGGGTTAAGTCGTGGCCAAGGTTAAGGGGTAAAAACCGAGCTAACCATCCTGACGCCC
>SLIY01000135.1 GCA_007135385.1 Leptolyngbyaceae cyanobacterium CSSed165cm_216 | reverse complement strand
GGTGCCGGGGGCGTTTCGGCCACAGCTGCTGCGGGAGCCGGTTCAGCCGGTGCCGGGGGCGTTTCGGCCACAGCTGCTGCGGGAGCCGGTTCAGCCACCGAGGGTTGAACGGGAATCGGGACGCCTGTAGTTTCAGAGTCAATGGGTGCGTCCGGCGCACTCATGTCCGGCGCACTCATCCCTGGGGCCGTTGGGGCAGGGGTGACCGATACTGGCGGTAGAGCCGGCAAAGCAGGGGCCGTGACTGTGGGCGCTGGGGTTTCAGTCGGTTCAGTCGCCGCTGATGGCTCAGCCCCCCGAGCCGGGGGTGGGGTAGTCAGAGCCACCGAGTCAGACGGAGTTGGTGGTGGTACTTCGGTTGGTGCTGCTGCTGTTGTGTCTGGGGAACTCAGAGGCACAGACGGCGGCAGGGCAGGGGCAGTCCCCACAGCCGCATCTAGGTCCTCCAGGCTAGGGACAGACACCTGACCTTGTCCCGCAAAGCCAATATTGAAGGGGTCAATAGGTAAGGTTTCAGGCAGGTTAGCCAAGTTGTCAATGTCAGAAGGCAACATCAAATTAGCTGCCGACGTACTCAGCCGACCGGTCCCTACCGCCGGAAAAGCCAGGTAAGAGTCTGCCGCTGGAATGGTCGGTAACTCGACAATCATGCCGTTGCCATTACCCGATATCGGAGCCGTGGCTGGCACGTCAGCCACGGCTCCGGCAGGGGCCACCAGCGGGGTGATAACCCATCGAGTTTGCTCCCCCGCCGTCATCGATACCAGCTGAACGGGTTCTGCGGCCAAGGTCGTCTCAGGTGACAGATCGAGCACTATCTGCACCGTGCTGGGGGTGACTTGGCTGAGGGAAATGCGCTGGATAGCCCCCTCGTAGGCTTGCTCAGTGGCCACGTCACCCAGTTGGGTCTGGGGCAACTCGATCACCAACTGATTTGTGCCCGCCTCGATGGCATACTGAGGCACCACCCCACTGGGCAAGGTAAGCGTTAATTGCTGGGTGGTTGGATCAAACTGCCAAGCTGACAGGGTGACCGCCGCCGAGGTCGCTGGACTAAGTAAGAGCAGGGTAGACACCAGAGCGCCGCTACCAAGGCCCAAACGGGTCCAGCTTATGGGAGACGTGGGTGAAGATGTCAGGGGTGCCATGGGTATTGCCAAAGAGAAGAGCAGGCGGGGTGGTCACAGAAAGCAATTGTTAGCCGCCCGCCTCAAGCGGATCATGGCCCAAGCAGAGGGTGAGGCAGATGCCAACTGGGACGATCTGCCCCAAGCTTTGTCGCTAGCACTAAATGCAGCGTAGGTTTATCGCTCTTATGACCTAAATGCAGCGTGTGCTGCTAAACCTCCCCCAAGGATACGCACAATCTCAAGAATTGCAAGGCCTATTTAGACCGATACCCTGGCCATAGGGAGCATAGCTACAGGGAACTGAACCAGGACATAAAGCGTCAGGCTCCATGAGTGTTTGGCTGACCAAGGTTCATAATCGTGATCAAGATGTGGGGTCAAGACACGGGATCAGAATGTGGGAAAACCCAGGGTTCTACGGAGGGCGTTACCCGATTCAGGTGACTATCCTAGAGATCTCGCGATGACCCGAGCCATCGTTACTGCGACAGCGCTAACTGTGGCAACCCGTCAACCGGCGTCAACCAGTTTGACCGCGGTTGAACCAGCTGGGTTGACTCATCCCTAGCCTGGACTAGCTAAACCAAAGTCGATTGTTCCGGAGACACACGAACCATGACCCGTTCTAGAATTCCTGGCCTTTCACGATGGGCCGCTAGTGGTGTAATGGTGCCAGTGATGCTGGGGACCGTTGTCGCCCCAGTTGGCCTAGCCCAAACCGCTGAAGACGCGCCCACTGAAGCCGAGACCGCTGGTGAACCTGCCCCAGCGGCGTCACAGTTTGTCTGCCAGATGCACAACGGTCAACCAACGGTGATGTATGCACCAGCCAGCCAGCCAGGGCAGCTGTATCCCTGGGCTGTGCCGCAGGACATGGGAAGTGCCTGGCCGGCCCAGCGACGCTGCGAAACCATTAGCGCCCGCTTAGAGTCCTACCGCCCCGATGGTCTTTTGACCCTGGATACCGGGGTCGAGAATGGCTACAACACCGTCTGTGTGACGACCCAAGCGGTAGATAGCTGTCGGATTGTGTTTACGGTGCCAGAGGGGCAAGATCCCACGTTTACGCGAGATCAGGTGTTTGAGAACCTGGCCACCGCCGACCAAGGCCAACAAACCCAAGGGGTGAACACCCTGACCGGCAACGGCAATATTCTAGGCCAAATTGGCGAAGCCTTGGGCCTACCCCAGGCTGGGGGTAGTTCCCCGACTCAACCCAGCGGTAGCATCGGTCTCAGGCCGTTTTTGGACCCCTCAGACGGGGGCACTGGGGCGAACCTCCGGGGTGGTAGTGGGGCCTCCCCTGGGCGACGGTTGAATCCCGATAGCTTCCGCTAAAGTCCCGTCTAGACATCAATGCAGCATGCCAAGATCCCAGGGGTCTTGGGTTCGAGTGGCCCCGAATTTCGGGGTATGCCAAAGCGGAACCCTGGGGCCTGCGTGGTCAGGGTCAGTGGGCAATGCCCACTGACCCCAATACTGTTCGGATAAGGTTCAGGTTGGTATTAGGATCGAGACATTAAGTTGGGGTCGAACCGTTCCCCTCCCCCGATGGGAGGGTTTTCGGGCGGGGAATTTTGCCCGAGGCTTT
>SLIY01000403.1 GCA_007135385.1 Leptolyngbyaceae cyanobacterium CSSed165cm_216 | reverse complement strand
TTAAGTAAACTCAATTCCGGTCATAGTCTGCTGCATCAAGCTTGTACTCGGAGGCATAAATAACCTACCTGTCTGGGTCAGCGCGAACCTTTGCGTGGAGCGAGATTCCTTTGCTGCCTTTTGCCTCCTGCTTTTCCGCGCTAGCTGTTGACTTAATTAGACTAGATGGCCCAGATAGAACGCTCAGAAACGACCTTTTTTGAGCTACTTTCTACTGCTTTTTTGCTGAGTTTCCATTAACTGAGAAACCTGAAATTTCTGCCTTTCAAGGCTCGAATTCGAGCTGATATTTGTAGCGCCAAGTATATATTGACCCTGCCATTACAACCTACGGAGACGCACTATGCGCCAAAATGTTTTGAACGATTTGCTTCAGCCCTTTGCGCTAGAGGCCGCCAAAAAAGAAGCCAACCGGACTGCTCCAGCAGAGCTTGTGCAACTGCTGCTAGAGATCGAACCTGGCAAGCGAGCATTAGCCTTTCGGCTGCTAGACAAAGACAAGGCCATTCGCGTCTTTGAATATCTGCGCCCCGATGACCAGGCCGCTTTGATCCAAGCGATGGAAAGTCGGGAGGTCATGGGTCTGCTAGAGGAACTGGATGTTGACGACCGCGTGCGGCTGTTTGAAGAGCTGCCTGCCAAGATCACCAAGCGGCTGATTACCAACCTGAGCCCCGAGGCCCGCAATGCCGTCAATGTCCTGCTGGGCTATCCCGAAGGCAGTGCCGGACGCTTGATGAACCTACGGCTGCTCACGGTGCGCAGCGGTGCCACCGCTGGGGCGGCCCTGGCCACGGTGCGCGAATCAAACCTAGATGCTAACGAGCTGGCATTGATTTTTGTTATTGATGAGGCCCGCTACTATCGCGGCTTTGTGCGGCCAGTGCAGCTGATCAAAGCCGACCCAGATCAATCCATCAGCCAGCTTTTGGACGGGGCAACGATCGCAGTCAGCGCCACCGACGACGAACTCAAGGCGGCCAAATTACTCAAAACCTACGATCTGCCCGCGATTCCGGTGGTCGATAGCGAGGGTCGCTTAGTTGGCGACATCACCTTCGACGATGTGATCGACCTGGTGGAAGAAGAAGCCACCGAAACCATCCTTGAACAGGCCGGGGTGGGCAGCCTGCTCACCCGCGACAAAGGCTGGAGCGAAAAGCTGGTGCGGGGGCCGTCTCTCTATGCCATTCGCCTGCGGATTATTTTCCTGATCGTGACGTTGATCGGTGGATTCCTGGTCGGCGGCGTGATCGAGCGGTTTGAAGAAACCCTGGAGGCGGTAGTCGCGGCGGCGGTGTTTATTCCTCTGGTGATGGATATGGGCGGCAATGTGGGCACCCAGTCCAGCACCATCTTTGCCCGAGGGCTGGCCTGGAGTCAGATCAGCCCGCCCCAGTTTATGGCCTACCTGTTTCGTGAGATTCGCATTGGCCTGGTGATGGGGGTGATTTTGGGCAGTATTGCTGGGGTAGTGGCTTACTTCTGGCAAGGGGCACCTAACGAGATCCCCCAGTTGGGCTTAGCGGTGGGGCTATCCCTGGCGGTTGTGATTACCCTGGGGGCGATTTTGGGCGCATCCCTACCGATGATTATGCTCAAAGCTGGATTTGACCACGGTCCTGGAGCTGACCCCTTTATCACTACCATCAAAGACTTCCTCGGCCTGTGGATTTACTTTGCCCTGGTGGGCTGGCTGGTAGGCGTGGCTTGAGCAGCCGCTCTTGATCCGTGGCTTCCTTCTGCCGAGATACGGTGTGAATGACTCCGTCCCCTAAGCAACCCCTGACAAGAGGAGAGGAAACAGCTATGACCATGACACCTACGCTACGTTCTACCCTAGTGCCAGTGCTCCGCCAAGATTGTCTACAACGGCAAGAAATTGCCCAGCTCTATAAAGCCCTGGCGAAAGGTGAAACCTGCTCTCATAAGCGCGACCTCTACCGGACGTTAGCGACCCAGGCTGAGCTAGGGCTCCTGCGTCCGGCCCGACGACTCCACCGTTTGGGAGAGTCGGTACCTGCCTTTCGGCCCTCCTGGGGCCACCAACTCAAGCGGTGGTGGCTATGCCAACTTAACGCCCAGCGGGCCATGACCTGGCTCCAGAGCGCTGAAGCGAAGAATGCTCGGCGCTACTTGGAGGTGATAACGGCTGTTATTCCCACTAAGGCCAAAGCCCAGCGGCAAACCGCTGGGTTGGGTGATGCCGAAACCAAGCAGAGGATGTTGTTGCCGCGATCGCCCTACTACGGCCAACCCCTGCCCCAGCAGGTGGCCTTCAACCAGGTGCTGCAAGACTTTGCGAGCCAAGTCTCGTTAACCTGCGCTTTAGAAACCGGTGGTAAAATCTCGCCATCTGATGCGATGGCGCGTCTAGATACTCTGTGGCAGACGCTGCAAATGACCCGGATGCGGCATCGTTTAGCCCAAGACCTACCCGGCGGCATGGCTGATAAGGAGCAGGGCCGGGGGGATTAGGTGTACGGTGCGAGGTGTACGGTCCACGGTGCAAGGCGAAACCGCACACCGCACACCCGATCCCCAATCGAGAAGCAACGTTGATCGAGGTAATGAATGGAGTGGACGGAGTTTGCGGTGCGGTTGACTGTAGCATTTTTGCTGGGGTCGGCCCTGGGGTTAGAGCGCCAGTGGCGACAACGGATGGCGGGGCTGCGCACTAACACCCTGGTGGCTACGGGGGCAGCCCTATTTGTGCTGCTCTC
>SLIY01000149.1 GCA_007135385.1 Leptolyngbyaceae cyanobacterium CSSed165cm_216 | reverse complement strand
ACCACCCATCCCACCCGCTGGGTTTCGGGGTGCAGCATGGTGTTTAACCTGGCCCGGTTTGACCACTGCCCCCAGTTTGACCCCCAATATTTTCTCGACTACGAAGATGCGGACATCTCAGAACGCTACTACCAGCGGGGCGATCGCCTGCGCGTGACCCAGGCCATCTTGGTGGATCACCAGGTCTCGGCCATTACCGGTCGTAGCCCCAAGGCCAAGTACCAGCACGCCACCTTTAGCAAGTTATATTTTTTAGATCGCCACGGTACCCCCCTGGCCCTGGGGCTGAACCTGATTTACTTTGCCCTGCGTCCCCTCACCTTTGTGGCGACGGCCCCCACTATGGCCCAGGGCCGCTGGGCGGGGCTACTGGACTATATCCACTGGCGCTGGCGGCGACTGCGGGGCCAACACACCCCATACCATCCCCAGACCAGCTTTACCGCAACATCCGCCAAAAGCGCTGGGCCAAGGCCCTAAGGGTGGACCATTTTTGGGCCAAAGGACAGTAGCGGGTAAAGATGTAGCCCAGGGCGGGCCCATAGAGGTGGGATTTGGGATGGCCGAGGCTGTAGGCCATCCCCCGCAGACTTTGAAGGGGCAGCTGTTTTTGCTGCACGGAAAAGTCGTTGTACAGGATTACCTGGGGGGTAACATAGGCCCTAAATCCCCGACAGACCGCCCGCATAATTAGTTCTGAATCGGCATGGTAGTGGGGCAACCAACGGGCGTTATAGAGGCCAATGCGACGGTATACCTGGTGGTGAATCAGCACCCCATTGCCGGGTAGGGCGTCGGTGGGTAGGACCTCGGCCTGGGCCACCGAGGCAGGGAGCTGGCTCTGTAGGCAATCGTTATAGGCCAGCCGCAAAAAGTCTTGGCTGCCCCAGGCGGTGTAGGTGCCCAGGGACCACAGGCGATCGCGGTCAGCCAGGTAGTTAATTTGGTTGCCTAAAATTGGGCATTGATGGCGCTGAGCCAGGGCCACTAGGCGTTCCACATGGTCCGGGGCGACCACGGCATCATCGTTTATAGTCAAAATATAGTCGGCTCCTAGGGCCAGGGCATGGCGGACCCCCCGGTTAGTGGCCCCGGCCCAAAAGTCGCGATCGCGGGCGGCCAGTACCGCCACAGTTGGAAACTGCTGGGCCACAGCCATGGGGGTACCATCGCTGGAATTGGCATCCACCACCACCACCTTGAGGGCGGCGTAGGTTTGCCCGGCCATTTGCTCTAGAAATCGTAGGGTCAGGGCCTGACGGTTACGGGTGGGCACCACCGCCACTACCATCGGCCTGGTTGGGTCTACCCCAGCATCGCTCACGGCGTTAGCTCTACCTGACTGTCATCCCCAATCATAAACCGCAGGGCCTTGGGACGACGGAGAGCTTCGGTTAAATGGGCCCGCTGGCCAATTAGGCTATCGACAATGCGATGGTGCACCCCCACTACTTTGGCATCGGCCAGCACCACACTGTGCTCCAGATCAGCCTCCACCAGGGTGACGCGATCAGCAATGCTACTGTAGGGGCCAATGTAGCAGTGTTCGAGGTGGCAGTCGTTGCCAATCACCACCGGTCCCCGAATGGTGCAGTGGATAATCCGAGAACCAGCCCCAATGGAGACCCGCCCCGTCACCCGGCTATGCTCATCCACATGCCCACCGTTGGTGGCCAGGGTGAGATCGTCCAAGATAATGCTATTGGCCGCCAGTAGATCATCTTTTTTGCCCGTATCCAACCACCAGCCTGCCAGCTGACAGGCATCGACCCGTTGGCCACCGTCAATTAGGACCTGAATGGCATCGGTAATTTCCAGCTCACCGCGGGGGGAGGGGGCAATGGTAGCGATCGCCTTGTGAATGGTGGGGGCAAAGAAGTAAACCCCCACTAGGGCTAAGTTAGAAGGGGGAACTGTTGGTTTTTCCACGAGACCCACCACCTGGCCATCATCCATCACTTTAGCCACGCCAAAGGCGCTGGGGTTAGCCACGGATTTGAGCATAATTAGGGCGTCGGAGCGATTCTCCTGAAACCGTTGGAGAAAGCTATCTAAGGAATCCTGAATCAGGTTGTCCCCCAAATACATCACAAAGGGGGCGTCCTGTAAGAAGGGCTGGGCCACCTTCACCGCATGGGCTAATCCCGCTGGCTCTGTCTGGAGGATGTAGGTAATCTTGGCCCCAAACTGGCCTCCGTCGCCGGTCTTGTCTTGAATTTCAGCCCCAGTTTCTGGATTGATGATGATGCCAATGTCGGTGATGCCAGCGGCCACCAGGCTTTCAATGCCGTACCAGAGGATCGGCTTATTCGCCACGGGTACTAATTGCTTCGCTCCCGTATGAGTGAGAGGCCGCAGCCGAGTTCCCTTGCCGCCGGACAGAATCAATCCTTTCATCACATCAGCCACAGAGTTCTGCCATCATTTTGCTGAGAGACTGTCGCCAATGGGGCGGTTTATGACCCAGTAAGTCCGCTATCTTTTCACACCCCATCACCGAGTAGGCGGGACGTTGGGCCGGGGTGGGGTAGTCTGCCGTGGTAATCGGCTCCACCTGCTGCAGCGTCAAGGGCACCCCCATGCTAGCGGCCAACGCCACAATCTCCACAGCAAAATCGTACCAGCTTGATACCCCGCTGTTGGTGAAATGGTAGGTGCCATAGGTGTCTGGCCCCAGATGGGGCAAAATCTGGGCGATCGCCCCTGCAATGTCCCTCGTCCAGGTTGGTGTGCCCACCTGGTCATATACGACACGCAGATGATCTCGCTCCTGGCTCAGACGCAGAATCGTTTTGGCAAAGTTGCCCTTGCCCTTGGCCCCATAGACCCAGGCGGTGCGCAGGATAACGCTGCGATCGCAGCCAGCGATCACCGCCTCTTCCCCCGCTCGCTTGGTGCGGCCATAAACCCCCAGGGGGTTGCAGGGGCTGTCTTCCCGGTAGGGGACAGACTGTCGTCCGTCAAACACATAGTCGGTGGAAATATGGACCAGCTGGGCCTGGACCTGGGTGGCAGCCTGGGCCAGATAGCCGGGGGCCAGGGCATTGACGGCCTCCGCCAGCTCAGGCTCCGATTCGGCCCGATCGACGGCGGTGTAGGCGGCGGCGTTAATGATTACCTCAGGGACAAAGGCCTGGACCCGTTCAGCCATAGCCTGGGGTTGGGTTAGGTCTAGGGAGGCGCGATCGCAGGCCAGCAGCGTTACCCCCTGATCAGCCGCCAACAGTGCCTCCAGCTCTTGGCCGACTTGACCTCCAGCCCCCACTAAAAGAACTTTCATGTCTCGTACACCTCCGCCGCTTTAAATGGACTAGCCGCCTGATCCTTCGCTGACAAAATTGGGATTTTGCCCGCCAAAGGCCAATCAATGGCTAAATCAGGATCGTTCCAGAGAATAGTGCGCTCATGCTCCCGAGCATAGTAATCGGTGGTCTTGTACAGCACCTCAGCTACCTCGGACAGCACCAAAAACCCATGGGCAAACCCAGGGGGCACCCACAGCTGGCGAAAATTATCGGCACTGAGGGTATAACCCACCCACTGACCAAAGGTAGGAGACCAAAGGCGAAGGTCAACCGCCACATCAAAGATCTCCCCCACCGCCACCCGCACCAACTTGCCCTGGGGCTGCTGGATTTGGTAGTGTAGCCCCCTTAGGACCGCCCCGACTGATCGAGAATGATTGTCTTGTACAAAGACCAAGTCTAGATTGATGGCAGAGCAAAAACTCGCCTGATTAAAGCTTTCCAGGAAAAATCCCCGCTCATCTTGAAACACTTTAGGCTCTAAAAGGTATACCTCAGGCAACGCTGTTGGTTGGACTTTCATAGGCGTCTTGGGTCATAGGGGGACAAAGTTATGTATCATCTATAGCAATCCTGCGCGAATCGTGAAAACCCGTAAGGTAAGCGTCTCGTCTGTGCGGCCAAGAGTGCCGCCCTGTCTGTACAAATCAATTCAGATCGCTATATGTGATTGAAATACCAGTTACCATGTCCCTTAGTCTAGGGGGGAAGGATGGTTCAGAGGCAAACTCTTCATCGCTAGGTCGATCTCCTGTGTCGCAGAAATAGGTTCAATGACTTTAAAAGTGTTTCGGGAATGAGTGTCTCA
The DNA here is from genome assembly GCA_007135385.1 of Leptolyngbyaceae cyanobacterium CSSed165cm_216. Taxonomy (GTDB): domain Bacteria; phylum Cyanobacteriota; class Cyanobacteriia; order Phormidesmidales; family Phormidesmidaceae; genus Nodosilinea. The sequence continues at coordinate 6,687 of SLIY01000149.1, read as the reverse complement.
GGAATTGTTTTTTTGTTAGCTTAACCAAAAGTTTCTACTCACAATGAAAGAGTCAACGGCAAGTAGTCAATTCTATTATGGGCTATTGTTGATCACCCACAAAGTCATTAGAATTATACGCCATGAAGGGTTAACAGGCTTAGGTCATCGACTCAAGCGTAAAATTGGTAATATTAAAAGAGTTAATGGAGGCTATGCAGAGTGGGTTCGACGTTACGACACCCTCGATCAGGCTAAGCGAAATCGGATTCGCGATCGCATCTCAGAGCTTCCCTATCAGCCACTGATTTCGGTTGTTATGCCAGTCTACAACCCACCCGTCTCATTTCTAGAAGCGGCTATTCGCTCTGTTCAGAATCAACTTTATCCTCATTGGGAACTCTGCATTGCTGACGATGCCTCTACTAATCCAGAGGTTCCGGCTCTGCTCTCCCGCTACGCCTCGGAGGATGCCAGAATAAAAATCACTTACCGCAAGGAGAATGGCCATATTTCAGCGGCGAGTAACTCTGCCATGGAACAGGCCACGGGCGAATTTGTCGCTTTACTTGATCACGACGATGAACTCTCAGAGCATGCTCTTTACTGCCTTGTGGAGGCAATTATTCGACATCCTCTGGCTAGCATCATCTACTCTGACGAAGATAAAATCGATGCGTCAGGAAAACGCTTCGATCCCTATTTCAAGTGTGACTTTAACTATGAGCTGTTCCTGGCTCAAAATATGATCTCTCATCTTGGGATGTATCGACGTACTTTGCTAGAAGAGATTGATGGTTTTAGGGTGGGCTATGAAGGCTCCCAAGACTACGATTTAGCTCTGAGAGCTCTCGAAAAGATAGAACTTGCTCAAATCCTTCATGTACCCCATGTGCTTTATCACTGGCGTGCTATTCCTGGTAGCACCGCTCGCAACGTGAATGAAAAAAAATATGCCGTAGAAGTAGCACGCCAAGCGGTTAAGGAGCATTTGCAACGCAGTCATATTGAGGCGGTCGTGTCACCGGCTCCTGAAAGCCCAGAGTATAACCGGATTCAATTTCGGTTGCCTGCCGGGTTACCGCTAGTCAGCATCATGATTCCGACGCGCGATCGGGCTGATTTGCTCGGTCCATGTATCGACTCCATTCTGAAACGCTCTAGCTATCCTAATTTTGAGATCATAATTATCGACAATGGCAGTGTAGAGCCTGCAACAACTCAGCTGTTTACCCGTTTGCCAACGGACCGGGTTCGGGTAGTTTGGGATGATAGCCCCTTTAATTTCTCGGCCCTGAATAATCACGGTGCCCGGGTGGCCAAGGGTGAAATTCTCTGTCTGATGAACAATGACATTGAAGTTCTAACCCCCGACTGGTTAGAGGAAATGGTCTCCTTTGCTCATCGAGATGAGATAGGTTGTGTGGGAGCCCGGTTGTGGTACCCCAGTGGTTTTCTGCAGCATGCTGGAGTGATTACTGGTGTAGGTGGCGTTGCCGGACATGCTCACCTAAATCTTCTACGGGGCGATCGAGGGTATTTTAATCGGGCGGTCCTGCATCAAAGTTTCAGCGTTGTCACTGCCGCCTGCCTACTAGTACGGCAGGCCGTTTTTGAACAAGTGGGTGGGCTCGATGAATCCTTAGCGGTTGCCTATAACGATGTGGACTTTTGCCTGCGCGTGCGGGAGGCTGGCTATCGGAATGTTTGGACCCCCTATGCGGAGATGGTTCACTATGAGTCTGCGACCCGAGGTTATGAAACAACTCCAGCTAAGCGGGCGAGATTGGAGCAAGAAATGACCTTGCTGCGCCAGCGCTGGGGCGAACAGCTCTTCAATGATCCAGCCTATAGTCCTAACTTAAACTTGAAGAAGCCTGATTTTGCCTATGCCTTTCCACCTAGAGCTGATTTTTTGGGTAGATGATTACTAATTTCAACTTATTTTGTATCAGATTGCTTTGGCAACGGCCTTCTTCCCTTCAGCGATGAAGCAATCAGCAAATGGCAGACCCAGTTGCCATAGGAACACCTCTCTGCTGCAATGTTTAGCGATGCACAAGGGCACGGCTTTTAGCATAAATCTGGTGAATGATATGAGACAAAGTGCGTTTCCTGCCCTGATGAGTTGCCCCTGGAACCCCTAGCTTAGCTAACTCATGGGGTGGCACAAAATTTAAGGTGTCGGCTTGCAAAATATCGGGTGGTAATTGCAAAGGGTCTGCGATGTTGTGGTCAATTTGGTGGAGTAGAGACGGCCGCACATGCCCCTTTTGCACCTCTGTGGCCACATAGTCTCTGCTGATATGACCCCCTTCAACGGCTTCCAGCAAATCTTGGCACCATAGACTCGCCAAAGGATTACGACGCCCATTCAACCAGGGTTGCTTATTCATATCGGTGTAATGCACCAACGCTGTTTTCCCTGGCACAAATCGCTCTAGGTCATTCCACTCCGTAGGCAGCACTGCAGCTACCATATCAGCGGGAGCCATTTCTAAAATGAACTGTTGATAAGTCCAACGACCGGCCTCAAGCTGATGAATTAAATCAGCTACATGCCAGCGAAGTTGCTGACAGTTCAAAACCATAACGCTAAATTGCGGTAGTCTGCCAGAGCCCGGGGGTTCGTAAACTGACAACACATCAGCCCCAGCGAAGTCCCAGGTCCACAACTCCTGGATATCCCGAAAAACTTGCATATCAGAGTCGAGGTAAATGGCCCGTCCTTCATACCCATTTAGTTGAGGAATGGCAAAGCGCTGGAAGCTAAAGGGGGTCCGAGGACGGAGATACGGATCCTTTGGGACGGGAACCTCAATGCCAGCAGCGTCTACCGCTGAAAACAGTGGAATGACCGACACAGGCTGCTGGCTATGTTTCTGAATTGAGTATTCCAGCACTTTAACGGCCAGCATTTGCTCGACCTGCGTACCGACATAGACCTTGATTAGTTCATCCATAGTTTAGGTTTCTCCTCGCGATCGCCAGACACTGAAAGAGTGATTTCAAGCGAAAACTCTTACTACGGCTCAGCTTTCACCTTACGAACGCTTAGCTATTAATAGCGCCGTCAGGCCATTTCACTTTTCCATAATGATGTTCAACCGGGTTTAACCTAGGAGCCACGACAGAGAATTAGGTCACAAACTTCCCGAACTGCCCCTTGACCTCCCCCCTTGTCAGTAATGTACATAGCACAACCTTTGGCCTCTGCGATCGCATCTGCCACTGTAATCGCTAGACCAACGGCGCCTAAAACTGGCACGTCAACCCAGTCATCCCCCATATAGGCCACCTCACGTAAGTCTAGTCGGAGCAATTCACATAACGCCGTTAGGGTCTCGAGCTTATCTTCCACCCCCGTAAACACATGGGTAATTCCTAGTTTATTAGCGCGGTGCAACGTTGCCTGGGAGCCACTGGCTGAAATTAGAGCCACCTCGATACCAGAGGCCATCAATTGCTTGAGACCAAGGCCGTCCTTAACATTAAATTTCTTGATTTCCTCGCCGGTTTCGGTGTAGTACAGCCCTCCATCGGTCAAAACACCGTCAACATCTAAGGCCAATAATTTAACCCTAGGGAAGTTACTCAAACTATCTGGCTGACTTGTTAAAAAACTAACCAATCTAACTGCCCTTCATGCCTACGCACACGATCACCGGTCCAAGTATACGAGGTTTTCAGGGAACGCTACGACAGAGTGAGTGCCTAGAGGAGCTTACGACTTCCACAACCGTCGTTTTGCTGATCGCTGAATAGCAGTGGCCAGCTCCCTCGCAGCTTGCCGGACAGAGGTAGCTTCTGAAGGGGTTGTCCAGTTCGATACTAAGCGGGGATTGCCCTTAATCACCTGGCCTGCTTGATCTAAAGGCGGATGGTAGCTGTCGAGAAACTCTTGAAACAGCCGATCCCAGGCCTGATCCCGAAAGAAGATGTAGTTGAGCCCCCCCCGCCGCTCTCGCTGTAAGCGTTTCACCTCTTCAACGGGTAGAATCGCTTTACGATTCGTCCGTAGCTGTGCCATGGAATACTGCCAGCCCATGGCAGTGAGATCATCGATCAACTGGTAAGACGCCTCAATCCGGTGATCCACCTCTAGTAAGACCGTCTTAAGCTGGGGATGAGCTAAGGTTTGTCGACATCCGGCAATCACCCGACTCTCTAAGCCATCCACATCAATCTTGATGTGATCTGGCACAGGAATCACTCCAGCCTCAATCAAAGCATCTAAACTCGTAGAGACAGAGCCTTGTTCTAGTCGAGCATCCTTCGCCGTAGTTCCGGCTCCAAACACCATATCTTGAGTCCAGGTATTCTCACCAAAGTCATGATGGGAATAGCCAATCCCAAAGGCCCCTAGCCGCAAAAACTCAATCTTAGCTTCATCACTCATGGCCAGGCAAAAGGCAGAAACCCGGCCATGAAGATCGTTGACAAAGATATTTTTATTTAGCTCAGCATAGTTAAGCGCTTCTGGTTCAAAGGCATACACTCGACAGCCTGAAAATGCTGCAGCGTAAATTGAATAAAGGCCCACATTAGCACCAATATCTACAAGCACTTCGTCGGGCTGCATCGCCTCTAGCCAGGGAATGGTGCTGGGCTCTTTGACAAAAATTGTCGATACCCGTGCATGGACTAAATTTCCCGCTTCCGCATATCGAATGGACTTACCGTCTACGTCAATTTCATAACAGGGTAATGACAGAAAATCCCCTGAATAGGTAACCTGACGAACTTGCTCAAGGTGACGGATAGGGTGGGGGCTAGGTAGCGTCATAATTCTAGGGCCTGCTGAACCGGGCGAAAGCGATCGACAACGTTGTAATAGTGTTGATTTGGATCAAGCATGGACTGGCGGGCGATTGCGAAGTCTGTAGAGATTGCCCGGCGACCATAGACGATTTGGTGAGAGACTTTACGACTATCGACTAACCAAACTTCACCGGGTTCGAAGAATGTAATGTGCCGAGGTTGACCATCTCGCCCAGCGTCCCTCATTCGACCAAACACCTGAAAATTCAAATCATGGCAGATGCGTCCTGAGGTTGCCTGCTGTACAAACGCCGGATCCAGCTTATCGAGATGACCCTGCAGCATCTGCTCAAGGGTCCAACTGGTGTTCCATAGCCTAGGAATAATATCCATATTCACAAACAGGCGCAAGTGGTGCTCAGGCAAATCTTCGGTGTAGATATCCACGTGCATGTTCTCGTTACGGGTTTCAGAGAACCGCCAGGTTATGCTTTCGTGAATTCTTTGGTAGTTAGGGAATAAGGCTTGACAAAGGTGCAAAATTTGACTATTGACATGGCGAACCTGATCTTTGAAATAGCGGAAACGCTGACGGTTACCCTGAAAAACCTGCTGCAAGACCTGGTCAGATAGACTAGGCTGACGCCGAGCAGAGTATACTGTGGAGCGTACTAAGGATTTAAGACCAAAATATCTTCTTTCATGAGCCTCCAACTCAAGAAACTTATGTGAAGGAAACTTCTTCAGGGATTTAGGCGTATCCGGAAAATTGACGTTAGCTATAAATTCTTGATCGTAGTCAATTTTAAATCCTGACAGCAGAATCACTTTGCCAGCTTCATAGTGGCGACAAATATCTTCTGGAGCTACGCGAGATAAGTCAGAGCAGTCGACCTCAATAAAGTAGTCGTCCAGTGCTTTATTCCGAAAAATGGTAACCATCGTCTTGACAAACCATAGTTTTGCCGATCGAACTCACAGTCCTCCAAAACCTATCTTAGCTTTCACCAGTCAAACCAAACTTTTGATGGTAAATGTATACTAAACTTGGCTTTGTCACAAGTATCTTAGCAAAGATCTTCTTCTTAGCAGTGATTAGCCATGTAGCGTCTGGCCTCAATGCTCTGAGCCATGCCCCAAGGCGAACCGCTCAGGCAACTCAGCCGCGTCCAGACAGCTTGTATAGAACGGCATTCAGCTAGCCTATGCTGGGCTGATAGTCTGTGGAGCTGAGCTAATTATAATCCTCAAGCCAAGATACACACAACATCTGTCATCCTATCCAAAGCCGTTAAAGCCGTTCAAAATACTTATCGACTCTTAAGATGCCTAGCAAAATCTGGATTTGCAAAACACAGATTAAAAAATTACTTCAAGTCACCCAGCACCATGGCTGGGTCGCTGCACTTTTATTAGTATCGAGAAGTATTAGGCAAAAGCTGCTGAACAAAGGGAATGATCCTAGAGCGCTATACCAAGCATCAGCTATCAACCTGGAAGCAGCGGCTAAGGAAATCAAGACATGGAATCAGAAGCCGATCATCTCAGTCATATTGCCAGCGGCTAACCTTACTCATAAAGATCAGATTGGCACTACAGTCAACTCACTTGTCGAACAAGTCTATAGTGACTGGGAACTATTTATTGTCAGCGATCACTCATCCGATTCAGAGACTTTAATTAAAGCTTTAACCCAAGCAAATACAGAAATCGCTGATAGAGTTAACGGCCATGTTACTAGCCTAGATGATCAGTATGGGTTCGATATTAATTCAGTATTTAAACAGGTTAATGGAGATTATTTTTGTCTCATCAACCCAGGCGATACATTAGCTAGAGATGCCTTTTACCAGATCACAAAGCACATTTATACCCATCCTGATGCTGATGTTATCTACAGTGATGAAGATTATCTTGAATTAGGCAGCGATCGCATTCAGCCTATTT
>SLIY01000429.1 GCA_007135385.1 Leptolyngbyaceae cyanobacterium CSSed165cm_216 | reverse complement strand
TTAAAATTAAGCTGATCTAGTTAACTCAATCTTCCTTAGAGTCAGGCAAGTTCAGCTGATTGCGTTGGTGCGATCGCCCCTTCCCCCCACAGTCGCCAGTGCCCACTCTGCCGTGACTGCGATCGCTGCCCCCCAGCAACCTAGCACCCTCATCGTTGCTCAGGAAAGAAAATCATGGGGAAAGAATCTTCAAAAACTGTTCGACATTCACGATGGGTATTGAAAAGGCAGCTTTCATGCTCAGCAGATCGCGATCGCCTGTAACTAATTGATCTGCCCGGCCTACCACCGCCAACTGCAAAAATGGCACATCCAGCAGAAACCAGCACATTAGTATCCAGCACCACCCGAAAGACCTGAGTCATGATTGAGGGCTAGAACCCTCACGAGCCCAGGTTACGGCATCCGCCACATCTTGCTCTGTAATGTTCAGTTCGGCCAGCTTTTCCCTAACCGCATCAGACCGCTGAACTTTAATCGGGGTGAGAATTACTTGCCCGCCCTCAACCGTAATCTCAAAGTACTCCACTGGGCCAAGGGCTTCAGTCACACTCAGCGGTAGGGTAATTCGATTGTGTTCAGTAAGTTTTGTAAGCACGTCAACACTACCTAGTCAGGCTATGTACCCAGATTAGCGTAACGAAAAAACTTGTGCTCTATGACCACCAAAGGGAATTGATACAATAATCATACCGCTGCTGAGTTTAGGCTAAACCCTTGCCCAACCCACCACCCCAAGCGCTGACGAAGTAAGTTCTATGAGCAAGACCTTTAACCTCGCCATTCCCTTCGACTTTCTCCTGCAAGCGATCGCAAAACTCAGCCCTGCCGACAAGCAACGCCTCCGCCAGTGTCTTGATGTCGATGCTGAGCCCCCCATTGATCAAGCATTTTCTCTATCTAGCCAACCGGTGACTGTGGAGCAGGTCAGATTTCACCAGGCGCTAAAAGCCTCTGGCCTAGTTAGTTCGGTACGCCCACCCGCCGTTATCCCTCAAAATAACTTTCAGCCTATTCCTGTCCAAGGCGAATCCGTATCCCAAACCATCTTGGATGAGCGGCGCTAAATGGCTGTTTACTTCTTAGACAGCAGCGCCTTGGTCAAGCGGTATATCCGTGAAACAGGAACAGATTGGGTTGAAAGCCTGTTTTCGCCAAATTTGGGCAACGACTGCTTTGTGGCTGCAATCGCAGGCGTTGAAATCATCGCCGCCATTACCAGACGTTCCCGTAGCGGTAGCATCAAAGCTGTTGACGCTGCTTTAGCCTGCGCTCAGTTTAAGCAAGACTTTCAGGCAACCTATCAAATTATTGAAATCACCGAAGAGATTATCAATCAACTTTGAGCGGCCCCCGCTATCCCCATCTTCCTTGAAACCAAGCAAGTTCCGTAAAGATAGCCAAGCCCCCTGGCCATGGGTCAGACGGCTGGCCTATGCTGGGGTGACGTTATTTCTATATCGAAACATTTATGGCTTACGACTTAGAAAAACAGGTGGCGATCGCGGCAGTGACCCAGGCGGCCCAGCTCTGTGAAGCGGTGCGTCAGGGGCTGGTGCCCGCTGCCATCGAAAAAAATGACAAAAGCCCGGTGACCATCGCTGACTACGGTGCCCAGGCGGTGATTTGCCGCGCCCTGGCGGCGGCGTTTCCCGCTGACCCGGTGGTGGGGGAAGAAGACACCCAGGACCTGCGCCAACCAGCCATGGCCCCGGTACTGAGCCAGGTCACCCAACAGGTGCAGGGGGTGCAGCCTGGCGCCACCGACAGCGAGGTGCTGAGCTGGATTGACCATGGCAATGGCGATGTGGCCCGTCGCTATTGGACCCTGGACCCGATTGATGGCACCAAGGGCTTTTTGCGGGGCGATCAATATGCGATCGCCCTGGCCCTGGTAGAAGATAGCGATCTGAAAGTAGGGGTTTTGGGCTGCCCCTTTCTCAGCTTTGGCCAAGGGACCGGCCTACTGCTGGTGGCGGTGCGGGGAGAAGGCACCGTCATCATGCCCCTAGCCGGTGGGGAGCCCCAGCCGTTGCAGGTGGCCAGCGCTGATCACACCGCCCACTGGCGGTTTGTGGAAAGTGTGGAGTCGGGCCACGGTAACCAAGACCAGCAAAGCGCGATCGCCCAAGCCGTTGGCATTACCGCCCCCTCCATGCGGATGGATAGCCAAGCCAAGTATGCCGCCGTGGCCGCCGGGCAGGCCGTCCTCTACCTGCGGTTGCCGTCCCCCAAGTCCCCAGACTATCGCGAGAAAATCTGGGACCATGCCGCTGGGGTGCTAGTGGTGCAAGAAGCCGGGGGCAAGGTCACCGACATGCACGGCAAGCCCCTAGACTTTGGCACCGCCGCCCGTTTCCCGAATAACCGGGGGGTGGTAGTCAGCAATGGAGCCATCCACGAGACGGTGCTGGCGGCCCTGAAGCAAGGGCAGCCTGTATAAAAGCGGCGGGTGGGTTAAGGGGGGCATTGCCCTTCCACCCGTCAGATCTAGCTCCCTGCTGACATCATTTATTGTTGTTTATGGTGTGCATCGGCTGAGGCTGTTCTGGGGGTAAGTTTCCCTCCTGTAGCCACACCTGGCGGGGAGTACCAATTTGAATGTTATTCTGGTCAAAGGCGAACTTCAGCCGTCGGCGAAACTCCATGGCCACCAGCCACTGTTTGAGGGGCATGGTCTTGATCCAAATCTGAATTAGCACCCCGGTGTGGGAAATTTCTTGAACCCCCAAGAACTCGTGGGTATCGAGAATCAGCGGTTGCCACTTAGGATCGGTGGCCATGGCCTCAGCAGTCTCTTGCATCACCGCCAGGGCCAAATCGATATCGCTGTTGTAAGCCACTTCTACATCCACCGTCGCCCGTGACCAGTGGCGGGTCATGTTTCTAACATGGGTGATCGAACTATTGGGAATCGTAATTAATTCCCCGGCTGGGTTACGCAATTGGGTAATCCGCAAATTCAGGTTCTCCACAAATCCGTCGATGTCGCCAATCATCACCACATCGCCAATGCGAAATTGATCTTCCAGCAAAATGAAAAAGCCATTCACCAAGTCTTTTACCAGGTTCTGGGCCGCAAAGGACAGTAATAAAGCGACCAGGGTACCAATAGCGATGACCGATCCTGGCACCAGGTTGAGCCACTGCAAAACCCACAGCAGACCAGCGGTGTAAATCAGCACCATTTTCACCCCTTTGATCACTTGAGCCAGGGTGTGGATGCGCTGCAAGTTGGTAGAGTTCAGCGGTTGACCTTGGACCACCTTTTGCATAAAGCGGTCAACGGATAGATTAATCAACCGATCGGTGAGCCCGACCACAAACCAGACCACCAAAACCATGACTGGCGCGACCACCAGAGTTCTGGCGAACTGGCGTGTCTGGGGAAACAGTTGTAAGCCGTAAGCGGTGCCCAAGGCCCAAACTGTGGCAATGCCCCAAAACAAGAGCCATCGCAGCAACCGTACCGCATGGAGCCGTCGCTCCAGAGTTAAATGCTGGTGGAGACCTTCCTGAAAACGGGACTCTAGTTGTTCGGTCGGTTGATCCCCAGGGGCGGCATCATGGGCTTTAATGAGTGCCGCTTCTGCAGCCCGTCGCTGACTCAAGTGCTGCTCGCGCCGCTTCAGCCAAACCCGAATCCCCCCTAAGAGAGCCGTCATGATGATCACGGCGGTCAATATCTTAGCCGAAGTCATGAGGCCTTGCCTAAATGCCTCAGGCTGCCGCAGGGCGATCGCTTCACTTAACCTTCCAACTTCTCCATCTTCTCCATCTAAAATATCGGCCCATTCTTGGGCCAAGGCTTCACGGGTGGTGCCATGGTAGTCGGCATCGGCATCGGTGACGGTCAGCAGCACCCGTCTATCAAACAGGCCCACATCGTCCACCATCAGCACGGGATAGCCATCAACCGTCTCAATCACCACCTCCATCGTTTCTGGATTCAGCTGCAGACTATTCGCGTAATCAGGGTGAGTAATAAGCAAACGTCTTAAGTTAGCTTGGATTTGCTCAGCCCGGGTTTCCACTGGAATTTGGTCACCCACTTCGGTTCGATTCATCACCGCTGGCGAGGCAATTCGAAATAGCTTTTCCCCATCCAGATAGATACCAGCTGATTCCAGCTGCCCATGGCGTTGCACATTAGCCGGTAAGGGCTCACTGGCTGGCGGAAAACCCGGAAGCGGAATCATTTGTGCCATCCCCTGGCTGGTCATCAGCGGGTGCGCCAACACCACCAACGCCGTCACTAGACTGGCAAGGGCGATTTGGCGCAGCTGTCGGGCCTGACACCAGAAACGAGGGGTAAACATAAATCAACATTACGAATGTTCAAGAAACAACTTAACCTTTCAATTCAGTATGTCAACCGTGCTGGGGTAGGATTTTATCTCAACATCTAAGACAGCTGAGGCCTCTCCGATTTTTCCAGGGAGGTTCTGGCACAAGACAACAGGTGCTGCTGATTAGAATCCTGTAGCGAGGACACTGCCCACCGGCCTTAACTCAGTGCCATTCTAAGTAGGGGGAGTCGTCTCAGTATTAACCCCATACAGCTCTCGGACTGAATCTTGCAGCAGGATGACCAGCGTGATCAGCCCTAGCACCGTACCGATGGGAGTAAACAGCAGAGCCACACAGGCTATCACCACGCTATACCAGTAGTGCTTTTATCGCCAAAGCCTTGAGACGTTCTCGGTCTTGGGCGTGGGGTGGTGGTATGGCCATGAAACAGTCCACTGATGGGGTTCCATAGTTCTAGCTAGGATTGACTCCCGGTGATAACACCTCTAGAACCTAGATCCTTTGAGTCTTTCGCCTTGGAAATCGTTGTCCTGCGGATGGTTTCGCTATGCTAAAACCATCGTCTTCTGACCCCATTCCCCATGCCCGATTCTGACCCACCGCTGCTTCAACCCACCGCCGATTCCCTGATTTGGGAAGAGGTGGAGCAGGCCCTGGACCAGATGGTGCAAGAGTCGCAAGCGCCATCGGCGGCGTTGAGGCATCGTGATTCGATGGATCCGGTGAATTCCGTTGATCCAATGGATGCGGTGGATGCCGCCACCTGGGATGCGGTTGAGCAAGAGTTAGGGGACCTGGTGGGGGAATTTCAGGACCTGCAAGACGATCTCAACTACCGCCGGGCTCAAGATGCCCTGCAAGACTTAATCCAGCGGCTAAAGCTGAGCCCTCGAGAACAGGCGGGGTTAGAGGACGCCATGCAAAGCCTGAGTGGGCTGCTAGATAAGCTAGAGCACACGGTGGTGCACATTGCGGTGTTTGGTTTAGTGGGGCGGGGCAAGTCGTCACTGCTGAATGCCCTACTGGGGCAGGAGGTATTTGAAACCGGCCCCACCCACGGGGTGACCCAGGTGGTAGAAAGCACCCGCTGGTCAGTCAGCCGTGAAACCCTGGCAGGAGATACCCCTGACCTGCTGCGGGTGTCTCTCAAAAGTGTGGGCCAGTCTAGCATTGAGCTGATCGACACTCCAGGGCTGGACGAGGTGGCGGGGGAAGACCGGGAGGCCCTGGCCCGCCGGATTGCGGAACAGGTGGACTTAATTTTGTTTGTGATCGCCGGGGATGTTACCCGGGTGGAATACGAGGCGCTGAAGGCGTTACGCCAAGCCAGCAAGCCGATGCTGCTGGTGTTTAACAAGGTGGATCAGTACCCGGAGGCCGACCGGCAGGTGATCTATGAAACCTTGCGCGATCGCAGACTGCAAGACCTCATTTCCCCCGATGAGATTGTGATGGCCTCATCCTCGCCCCTAGTGGTGCGAGCGGTGCCCCAAGCGGATGGCCAAGTCACCTACCAAACGGTACGGGGCCAACCCCAGGTGGATGAGTTAAAGCTGAAAATTCTGGACATTTTGCAGCGGGAGGGCAAGGCCCTAATTGCCCTGAATACGCTGATGTATGCCGATACCGTGAGCGCCGAAATTTTGCAACGCAAACGGCAAATCTGCGATCGCATCGCCGACGACACCATCTGGAATGGCACCCAAATCAAAGCGGTGGCAGTCGCCCTCAACCCCATCACCCTGGCCGATCTAGTCAGTGGGGCGATCATTGATGTCACCCTAATTGTGGCGTTGTCGCGGCTATATGGTTTGCCAATGACCCAGGCGGCGGCCCTCAAGCTGCTGCGGCAAATTGCCTTGGGGCTGGGGGGAATTAGCGTCAGTGAACTGGTTGTCACCCTGGGGCTCAGCTCCCTGAAAGGGGTGCTAGGCGTGTCAGCGGTAGCCACGGGGGGATTGTCCATGGCCCCTTACATTCCAGTGGCCATGGCCCAGGCGGGGGTAGCCGGAGTCGCCACCTACAGCATCGGCCAGGTGACCAAAACCTATCTGACCAATGGGGCCACCTGGGGACCGGATGGGCCTAAAGCGGTGATTCGTCACATTCTCGATAGCCTCGACGAAACCTCAATTTTGAACCGGATCAAAGACGAGTTAAAAGCGAAGCTCACCCCCTAAGCCCAGGTTGCCCCGTGATGATATTCTCTGTCCTTGAGGTAGAGGGCTAGGGGTTGGGGCGGCGGGCTATACTCATGTCAAGCCCGTCAAAGACAATACCCCTTTCCAGAGGGCAGGAGGCCTAGTAATGGTAATGACAAAGGAAATGGCAGTAGCCCCAGACCTATCACCCCCCCAGGCCACCTCCCCCTCTCACTTTCGGCAGTTGCAGTCAGCCCTACGCGATCGCTGGTGTTCCACCGACCAGTTCGATACAGCAGAACGTCACATTTTAGTGGTCCCCTCCCTCAGCCTCGATCAAGAGGAACTACACAAAATTGAAGGGGTCAACCATTATGAAGAGCGGTTGCTTTTTTCACTGATTCGCCTGCGCAACCCCAACACCCGGTTGGTGTATGTCACCTCTCAGCCGCTGCACCCCAGCATTGTGGACTACTACCTGGAGTTGTTGCCCGGTATCCCCAGTTCCCATGCCCGGGAACGGTTGACCCTATTTGCCGCCTATGACAGTTCCCGCAAACCCCTGACCCAAAAACTGCTGGAGCGTCCCCGCCTGCTAGCGCGCCTCCGCAAAGCCGTTGACCCCCAGCGGGGCTACATGACCTGCTACAACACCACGTCCCTAGAGCGGGATTTGTCCCTAGCCCTGGGGCTACCCCTGCTGGCTTTGGATCCAGACCTGCTCCATTGGGGTACCAAAAGCGGCAGTCGAGAAATCTTTCAGCGCTGCGGCATTCCCCATCCCATTGGCAGCGAACTGGTGTTTTCAGAAACAGAACTGGCCCAGGTCACCGCCGATGTGTGGGAGCAAGATCCCAGCCTGAAGCGGATAGTGATCAAGCTCAACCAGGGCTTTTCGGGGGAAGGAAACGCCATCCTTGACCTGCGCCCCTTGCATGGGATTGCGCCAGGGAATGTGGGTCACCGCGATCGCACCCAGGGGCTAATCGATGCGTTTCATCACCTCAGCTTTCAATGTGCGACGGAAACCTGGCCCCACTTTGCCACCAAAGTACCAGAACTGGGGGCGATCGCCGAAGCCTTTGTGGAAGGCGACCACAAGCAATCCCCCAGCGTTCAGGGTCGAATTACGCCCTTGGGGGATGTGGAAATTCTCTCCACCCATGACCAGGAGTTGGGCGGCCCCGATGGTCAAATTTTTCTGGGTTGCTCGTTTCCGGCCCGGCCCGACTATCGGTTGGCGATTCAAGAGATGGGCCAGCGGATCGGCCATGAGCTGGCAAAAGAAGGCGCCCTAGAACGCTATGGCGTCGACTTTATCGCCGTCCCCCAGGGGGATGCTGCTGCGCCCCAGTGGGATCTGCATGCGATTGAAATCAACTTGCGCAAAGGGGGCACCACCCACCCCCTAATGGCAATGAAAATGCTGACCGAAGGCCGATTTAACCAAGCAGACGGCTTGTTTTACACCAAGCAGGAACAGGTGCGCTATTACCGAGCCTCTGACAATCTGCAAAAGCCCCACTACCGGGGGCTTTTGCCCAGCGACCTGATGGATATTATTGTCTCGAAACAACTGCACTTTAACTCTATTAGCGGCGTTGGTGCTGCGTTTCACCTGATGGGCTGTCTGTCTGAATATGGCAAGCTGGGCCTCACCTGCATTGGCACCAGCCCCGACCACGCCAGCGAAATTTATGACCAGGTGGTGGCAGCCCTGGATGAATCGACCCAGGAGTAAGGAGTGAGGGGGAAGAAGGAAAAACGAAAGACGACATAGGCATGGGCGACAAAGAGAGCTTTGTTCAAGGGTATCCGGGGATTTTGGATTTTGGATTGGTGATTTTGGATTTCGGCAGAGTAGGGTGCCGTGAGGTGGTCAATAACCTCTGTTATCCATCCCCAAAATCACGCACCGCCGTAACGCACCGCTCACCTATCCCAAGCACCCCGCCATTCAGAAACCGGCTTCTGGTACCCCAGATCGTAGCTTGGTCAGTTGGTAGAATAGATACAACTATCTCCTACAGCCCAGGAACCCTGCCGTGGAAACCATTGCGATTCAGGTCGATAAGGCGATCGCCAAGGCATACCGAGCAGCAGACTCCGCTGAGCAGCTCAAGCTTCAGCAGCTCTTAAACCGCTGGCTAAGGCAAACCATCCAGCGCCGCCCGCTCGATACTATCATTCAAGACAGGCAAACCCAAGCCCAGGCCAACGGGCTGACCCAAGCTGTTTTGAACAACATCCTCAACGATGCGTGACTTGAGGTTCGTTGTCGATACCAACGCTCTAATCAGCAGCGTCCTAATTGCTGCATCCGTTCCATACCTCGCAGTTCAAAAGGCACGGCAAACCGGGATCTTACTTTTCTCTGAGGCAACGTTTGAGCCGCCAAACAGAGTACTACTGAGGGACAAAGGACCGGTATTCTAGGGAGGATGCGGCGTTGGGTCAGCGAAAACGATGGGCAGGCAAATCAGGCGAATCGTAGTTGGGCTATGGGGACTCTCTCTCTGCATTGGATTCCTCCTCGTGACCAACCTCCCCCTAGCCTCGCAGCCCTCCCTCGCGATCGCCCAGGGGCGGGGCGGAGCCGTGGCTACGGTGGACGAACGGGCCACCCAGGTGGGCATCGACGTGCTGAAACGGGGTGGCAATGCCGTGGATGCGGCCGTCGCGGCAGCGGCAGCGGTGGGGGTGACCGACCCTTTTTCGGCAGGCATCGGCGGCGGCGGCTTCATGGTGATCTATCTCAAGCAGAGCGATCGCCTCATCACCCTGGATGGTCGCGAGCAGGCCCCCGCATCCACCACTGTTGAGTTGTTCCGCGACCCAGAGACCGAGGAATTGCTGCCCTTTTGGCCCCACCGAATATCCTCCGGGCGGGCGGTGGGGGTGCCAGGCACAGTCCTAGAGTGGGCTGAGGCCCTGAACCGCTACGGCACCCTGTCTTTGGCGGAGGCCCTACAACCAGCGATCGCCCTGGCGGAGTCTGGCTTTGAGGTGGACCACACCTTCGCCCACCAGGTGGCCCTCAACCAGTCCCGCTTTGCAGCCTTTACCACCACCCGTGCCCTCTACCTGCCCGGTGGCCAGCCCCCCGCCGTCGGCTCCCGGTTCAGCAACCCTGACCTGGCCCACACCTACCGGCTGCTGGCTGAGCAGGGGGTGAACACCTTTTATCGGGGTCAGATTGCGGCAGCGATCGCCCGCACGGTACAACACCCTCCCACCGTGGCTGAGCCCCCCTTCCCTGTGCTCCCCGGCGGGCTGACCCTAACTGATCTAGACCGCTACGAGGTTCGGGTCCGCCCCCCCACGGTGACCCCCTACCGGGGCTATACCCTCTACAGCATGGGCCTGCCCAGCAGCGGCGGCCTCACCACGGGCAGCATCCTCGGCCTGCTGGCAGGGTTTGACCTGGGCGCTAGCGACCCGACTAAGGCATGGCACACCGTGATCGAAGCCGAGCGGTTGGCCTTTGCCGATCGCAACGCCTACCTGGGCGACCCGGAGTATGTAGATGTGCCCGTGGCGGGCTTGCAAAGTGCGGCCTATCTACAAACCCGGCGATCGCACCTGCCCGATCGCGCCCCCGCCGTCGACATCCGCGTCGCACCGGGCAACCCACTGCCATACCAAAATGACCCCAGCCCCAGCCTCACCACCTATCAGCCCCCGGCCCCTAGCACGGAACCGGAGGGCGGCTCGACTACCCACCTGGTCACCAGCGATCGCTGGGGCAATATCGTCTCCTATACGTTTACCCTAGAGTCGATTGGCGGCTCAGGCATGGTGGTGCCGGGCTATGGCTTCCTGCTCAACAACGAGCTGACGGATTTTGACCCCGTGGCCCCCCACCCCAACGCTCCGGAACCAGGGAAGCGTCCCCGCAGCAGCATGGCCCCCACCATCGCCCACAGCCCCCAGGGGGACTGGCTGGCCTTTGGCTCCCCCGGCGGCCCAACGATTATCACGACAGTAGCGGGGCTGGCGGTCAACCTGATCGATTTTGGTCTGGCCATGCCGGAGGCGATCGCGGCCCCACGCCTGTCCCAGCGCAATACGGGCACCACCCAGGTGGATAGCGGCCTGGAGCAAACGGCGATCGGTCAGGGGCTGCGGGCACTGGGCCACGAATTGGAACCGATGGCGGAAATTGGCGCGGCGGTGGGGCTAGTGGTGCGTCCCGATGGAGAGATGATAGCGGCGGCAGAGCCGCAGCGACGGGGGGGAGGGGTGGCGATGGTGGTTAGACCCCAGTAGTTGGTTAAGCCGCCCCAACCCGAGAAAAACTATAAAACCCTGCTGAAAAATCCTGAGGCAGCAGGAGCTCAACACGCTTGTTCACAAGCCCCAATACTGACCCAGCTGGTCGAGCCATCGGCCCAGTGTTCTTTCTTCCA
>SLIY01000277.1 GCA_007135385.1 Leptolyngbyaceae cyanobacterium CSSed165cm_216 | reverse complement strand
GCCAGGCAAGCTTTTGGGCTGATCGAGGCAAAGAAGCAGACTGTTTTTTCAGAGAATCGCTGAAAGCCCCGAAGGGCAGTGGTTAGAGGCTGGGTATAGGCATCGTGGTGAGAAATTCGGGATAATCAGTCCAGTTTCTTCGGCAGCGGGAATAAAAGCACTGGGCAATACAAACCCTCGATCTTTTTGGTACCAGCGTACCAGTGCCTCGAATCCGGCAATCACGCCCGTTCGCAGGCTAATAATGGGTTGGTAATACAGCAGGAATTCTTGGTTATCGAGCGCGCTAATTAAATCACTCTCTAGCTGCAGGCGATTGACGGCCTCGGTTAGCATCCCGGCAGCGAACACCTCAAAGCGCGACTGTCCAAGGGCTTTAGCGCGATACATGGCCGTATGGGCATCCCGCAACAGGTCAGCAGGTTTGTGCTGAAATCCCGGCTGGGTGATCGCCATGCCTAAGCTAATTGTGCTCGGTAGTTTTTGTGTACCCAGCATCAGGGGCTCCGACAGGTCATATTGCAGAGCATCCATCAGCACTCCGGCTGCATTAGCGTCTACTCCTTTCAGTAATAGGGCAAATTCATCGCCGCCAACGCGAGCCACCCGGCTGTCGTGGGGGCAATACTGCTTTAACCGCTGAGCGGTCATCTGTAATACCATGTCCCCAGCTTGATGGCCTAAACTTTCGTTGATTACCTTAAATCGATCGATGCCCAAAAACGCCACGATTACGAGGGCAACATCAGCTTCTTTGGTTGATTGTTTGAGGGCCTGTTGCACTTGGCTGATAAAAGATTCTCGGTTAGGTAAACCGGTCAGAGGGTCATGGGTATTGCGATAGAACAGTTTGTACCCTAGGACTGTGATCAGCGTGATTACAACCCCGGTGGCTGGCTCAGCCAAAGGTACCCAGATTAAGTTGGCGACCCCAACCCAACCGAGGCCCGCCAGAGCGATGAACAAAAAAGCTCCAGAGATCGGTAGCAAGCTAGGCCGTTTGAGGGTAATGGCCAAACTAGCGGCAGTCAAACACCAACCCCATAGCCAGACTACTTCTAGCCAAAGGGGCATAAATCGGTATAGGGCTGGCTCCCCTTCAAGCACATCTAAGAGTTGGCTAACCATATGACCGTGAATAACGACCCCGGCCATGGTGAGATCGTCATCTTGGTTAAAGCTAAAGGGGGTATAAAACCGATCTTTCAAACTAGCTGCGATTGTGCCGACGAGCACCGCATTGTCAGTCAACCAGTCGGGGTCAAATTGGCCGCTGAGCACCTGACTAATGGAAAGCTCCTGGGCCGGTGAATAGCGCCCTCGATAGCGTAGCAAGATTTGATAGCCGCTGCTGTCGACCCCGTGATACCCCCCTTCATTACCGGACAGCACCCGAATTGTGGTGTCTCCGGCAAAGAGATGGTCATGATCGTAGGTGAGAGACAAGGGGGGGGAGGCTCTATAGGCCAAGGCAACTCGGAGAGCAAAAGAGTAATAGCCTCCATTAGGCCCCTGGACAAACATCAGATTCCGACGAATAATGCCGTCTGTGTCAGTGGGAATATCATTAAACCCAACCTGCTCTGATTTAACCGTGGGAGGAGCAGGAACCTCCCCTTGACCCCCTGGGGCACTGCCTACGTTGTAGATGGCAATCAGGTTCTCTGCGGCCAGTTGATCGATTAAGGCGTCAGATCCTGGAGGGCGGAAACTACTGCGGTACAGGTCTAGCCCTACGACCCGGGGTTGGTGTGCTTGGATTTTGGCGAGTAGTTCTGCCATCACCGCATCTTCCAGCGGCCAACCGTACTGGCGCACATCGGCTTCGGTAATACCGACGATGGTAATACGCTCGTCTGGGGGCCGATCAGCTGTGGAGCGCACCAGGTGATCAAAGATAAAGAGTTCGGCTGGCTCTAACAGCCTTAACACTTTTACCCCGGTGACTAAAGAAGCGGTCGCCAGGCTGGATAGCAACACGATCTTGACCATCGGCGGCAAGATCGTGGGCCACCGATGAGTGGCCCTAAGCTGTTGAAACCCGCGATTGATAGCGTTCAAAATGGCATTCACAATAGCTACAGCTGTTGACGACAGTGACAGTCAGAGGTAGCTGCATCCTGAAGAATTAAGAGACCGTTGTTACTATCTCAGCCTGGCAGAATGTCCCCCGATCATTGTGCTGGGCTGAGGCTGAACTTGATATAGCATGCCCAAACTGAGTGAGTTAAGCGTATTCGATCTAAAGAAAGATGCGCAAAAAACTCTGGGTTGTATGTGCTGAGTTCAGCAGCATAAGCAGGACTTGCCAATAAACAGTCTGGATAAGATGTGTGGTGAAGCCGGTGACGTTAACCTCCAATAGATAACTCCAATAGATAAGTATTGCTAACTTATGCTTGGCAGCGGTCATCGCTGATAGTTGCCAATAGTAAGGCAGCAGCCTCTTAGGTGAGACTGCTGCCAAAGGACAGTATCTAAAGTCAGGTTCTAGGTGTCAGATATCAGGAATGGTTGATCGACTTATGTCGCAGCGTGCTAATGCTGATAGTCCACCATTGAAGGAGATGGGGTGACCCAATGGGTACCGCCTCCCTGACGTCGCCCAGGAAATTCATCTCGACTATTGGCACTGGCCATGGATGACACACCGAAGGCCTGGAACATAATCATTAATAGTAGCGACAGAGTGCCGATAGCCAGCAGCCCAATGGACGGAGAATTGGTGTAGTGCCTTGGCGAATTTTTCAT
>SLIY01000193.1 GCA_007135385.1 Leptolyngbyaceae cyanobacterium CSSed165cm_216 | reverse complement strand
TGGTGCCCGTGGTGCGCTCATTTTCCTGTTTCACCCGGGCGTTCAGGCTGCCAATGTCCATGGTTTCGATGCTGGCGTCAATCCCCACCTCCGCCAGCTGACTTTGGAACACCTGCACCATATTTTCCCGGTTGTCCCCCGTGGAGGTCATTAAGATGACCTGCATCGGGTTGTCAGGGCCATAGCCCAACTCCTCCAGCAGTTCCATAGCTCGTTCTGGGTCGTGATCATAGCCGTGTTCGGCGCAGAAGTCTTGGTCGTTGCCGAAGACCCCCCGGCTGATCGGGCATCGCTCCCGCTGCACCAGATCCTCCCCAAAGGAAATCTGAATGGCCGCATCCACATCCACGGCATAGGCTACCGCCTGCCGAGCCCGAATATCGTCAAAGGGCGGGCGAGAAATGGTGAACTCAAAGAAGAAGTTTTGGCCGGTATTTTCAGCAACGTACAGATCTAGATTGTCGTCATCCCGCACGACATCGAGGTCATCCAGGGGTGGGTTCACAATCAACTGCACCTCCCCAGTTTGCAGCCCCCCTAAACGAGCCTGGGCTTCGGGAATTTGCCGCACCACCAGGCGATCCAGGTAAGGCGCGCCGGAATTCTCCACCGGGCGACCAAAGTTTCGATAGTCGGGGTTTTTCTCTAGCACGATTTCGTCCCCCCTGGCCCAGTTGACCAACTGCCAAGGACCAGTGCCGATCGCGGTAGAAACCCCAAATTGATCCCCAGCTTCTTCATTGCTGTCGCAAATCATGCTGGCGAAGGGGTCAGCCATAAACGATAAAAAGGCCCCAAAGGGCTGTTCAAAATTGAACTGTACCGTCAGGTCGTCAACTACGTTCACCTCAGCGATCGGCCCCCAGGCCCCAGCGGTCACACTAGGGTTGCTGTCATCTAGGGCGCGATCGGCGGTGTATTTGACGTCATTGGCGTCAAAGGGGGTGCCGTCGTGGCAGGTGATCCCCTCATTCAGCATAAAGGTCACCGACTGACCGTCGTCACTCATCTCCCACTCCTGGGCCAGGTTGGGCACAATCTCCCCATCCTCGTCAAAGGCCAGTAGGGTGTCGTAAATCTGGTCAAAAATCTGCCAGGACAGGGTAGTCGTGGTGCGGTGGGGGTCCAGAGAATCTGCATCGCCGTAGCGGGCCCAGACCAGGGTGCCCCCCTCAGGGGCCTCTCCCGTGGCATCAGGGTCAGGGTCGGTGGTGGCGGTCTCTGGAGTACAACTGGCCAACAAGGTCAGGGCCAGGGCCGCACCCCCTAACACCCGTCCAGGTCGAGTGGTGATTAAGGACTGCCAACGGGGGCTATGGGAAGTTCGAGCTTTCATAGGATTGTGAAATAGGCTGATTAGCACAATGACTTAACGTCAGATAAGGAGGGATATACCGTCTGAACCCATGCCATGGGCCACAGCAAGGGCTAAACTCCTCCGGCATTAAGTCTTAGTTAAGTGGTGGTAATGTATCGCTAACAACAACTGTATTGAGAAAATTTAGACTTTTCCTTACGCTAATTGATCCTACGTTGATCCCTGAACAACAGCCACTGTAGGGTGTGGAGCCTGATTACAGCTTCTGCCTGAAGGAAGAGCCTGCTTATGCAATTACGGCATAACTGTACCCTCAGTGCAACGGCGGTGCCAGCCCAGTGAGCTGTCAATTCTAAATTTGTAGATTGGGTTGACGCAGGAAACCCAATCTACAGGAGATCTGCGATCGCACTGCCGTAGGCTTGGACGCGCATTGGCAACCTGCTCAAACTGAGAACCCCGAGACAACATGCCTTCTCAACTGGCTTGAGCCGGAAGGGTTATTGGCGGTTGTCGCGGACGTTGGCGACGCAGACGGGGATGACCAATGGGTGGTTAGCACAGCAGGGATTGCTCTCGATTCGTGACCTCTGGATGAAAGCCCAGGGTTACGATGAGAAGTTGGTCAGTTTGCCTAGTAGTTAGGTTGACACTCATTGCGGAGCCGCACGATGGGTGGTGTGGGAGGGGGGATTCGTGAGGATTATCCCTATCCCGATTAGCTGGCTATAGCATTTCAGAGTAAGTTATAGTTCCTCAGGCGTTACAAGAGTTATACCAGCAAGTTTTAACATACAACTTAAATTTGAATTTCGCGCAGTCCTGTCACTCTTTAAGCGAGTTCTACTTGCAGAAAAGAATACCTGTTTTCTTGCTCTAGTTACACCAACATAGAAGACACTTAATGCCTCCAGAAATTTTTTCTCATTTCTATTATTAACTACTAAATTACAAGCACTCTTATAAATACAGCTTCCACACAAGCTATGCCAATTAGGCATAGAGTATTGCTCCATGTCTGGCATCAATACATAATCCCACTCAAGCCCCTTAGAACCGTGAATAGTAGATACAATAACACTCTCATCAATATATTCCATATTTTGCTTTAAGGCTTTATTCTCGAAAGCATCCTTTATAAAAGTCATTTTATCTTCAGGGCTTAAAAAATCATAATCACTGAAAATTCTATCAAGGAAAACTTCCAATAAGCTAAGCAAAGATTTGATAGAGGGACTTTCATTGTTTTTGAAGTTATCTTCAATTTCAAGATAAAACTTTCTCAAAGTATTCTTTGAAATCTTGAAGTCTTCTCTTATAGCGGTTCCTTGTCGAGTGAGGTACGATTGAACTATAGGAGGCTCTGGGAATTATTCATGCCTGTAATGAATTTTCCTTGTGATGGCTGAGCATGAAAGCTTACTCTCTTGATTTTCG
>SLIY01000043.1 GCA_007135385.1 Leptolyngbyaceae cyanobacterium CSSed165cm_216 | reverse complement strand
TGTGAATAACGCACCTGTACGCACGGTATCCGACGCTAAACGGGACTTCTACACCCATCACACCCGTCCCATCAACTCCATTTACCGGCGTGTAGTGGATGAACTGCTGGTAGAAATGCACCTGCTGTCGGTCAACGCCGATTTTGCCTACGACCCCATCTACGCCCTAGGGGTAGTGACTACCTACGATCGCTTTATGGAAGGCTATCAGCCCGAAAGCGATAAAGACTCGATTTTTAACGGCCTTTGCCGCGCTGTTGATAGTACGCCCGAGCAATATCGCGCGGATGCCGCCGCCATTCAATCGGCGATCGCTGGCATCAGCTTTGATGACCTTAAAGGTCAGTTTGATAACCTATCAGAAGCGGCCCATGAAGATGGCCTGCGGGGTACCCTAGGTACCGTCGCCGCCAAAGACAAGTTTAAATACAGCCGCCCCTTTGGCATTGGCCTATACACCTTAGTGGAGTCAGTTGCTCCAGCTGAGACGCTCGAGAGTAAAGACGCGATCGAGTCCTTATTCAAGGATTTGGGAGATAAGCTCAACCTCTCCACTGACAAGCTGCTGAAAGATGTGGACCTTTATCGCAGCAATCTGGAAAAGTTTGTCCAAGCCCAAGAGGTCATGAAGGACATGCTGGCCGCCGATCGCAAAAAGCGAGAAGAGCGCCAAAAAGCAGCTGAAGCTGGTACTGAAGGTACTGAAGATGCAGATGCCAGTCAACCCGCTGTAGCGACTAGTAATGACCAGCCAGACAACGAAGAAGCGCCCGAATAACCCAACCCCGAATACCCCAAATAAGTAGCTACAAAAATTAATTGCCCCGGCTTTGCCGGGGCAATTAATTTTTGCTGATTACTTAGACGCTAGTAAGCGTCTTGCAGTTCGTAGAAGTCTGGGGAAATATAGTCCTTACGCAAGGGCCAACCCACCCAGTCTTCCGGCATCAGCAGCCGCTTCAGGTTGGGGTGCCCTTCGTAGATGATGCCGTACATGTCATAGCTTTCCCGCTCTTGCCAGTCCGCAGCCTTCCAAATCCAGTAGACCGACGGTACCCGAGGATCGGCTCGGGGGAGAAAGACTTTGACCCGTATCTCTTCAGGGCGATCGCCATCATCCCCGACCTTAGTCAGATGGTAAAAACTGACCAACTCCTTGCCAGGGCCGTTATCATAGGCCCCCTGGCACTGCAAGTAGTTAAACCCGTAGGCATAGAGGGCTGTAGAAATGGGAATCAAAAACTGCGGTTCGACCTTGATCACCTCTACGCCCAGATGATCGGGGGGCACTAAGTCATGATCAAACCCATTTTCTGTCAGCCATGTCGATACGGTTCCGGCTTCGACAATTGCGCCTTCAGACTCAGCCTCCGCTTCTGGAGATACATTCTTTTCGTCTTCAGCCATCTAGTTTGTCTCCTCCTCGGCTGTTTTTTCTGCCAAAGCTGATGGGACCGGCATCCCCATCGATTCCATCAATTCTTTAGGGGGTGAGTTGTGAGTGCCCATTTGCAAATACTGGCCGGTCAAAATGGGAGGCACTGACTTCAGCTTATGGGCTCGTTGATAGAAGCGATGGGTCTGCATCGTGTAAGCCCGATCCTGCATGGACTCGGTCGCTACCTTCTTGCGCAGCTTGATAATCGCATCAATAATCGCCTCAGGCCTGGGCGGACAGCCTGGAATATATACATCCACCGGAATCAGCTTATCTACTCCGCGTACAGCTGAGGGAGAATCCATGCTGAACATGCCACCAGTGATGGTGCAGGCCCCCATGGCGATCACGTACTTTGGATCGGCCATTTGCTCATACAGGCGCACCAGGGCCGGAGCCATCTTCATGGTGACCGTGCCCGCCGTAATAATTAAATCAGCCTGGCGGGGACTAGCCCGAGGCAACAAACCAAACCGGTCAAAGTCAAACCGCGAACCAATCAGTGCCGCGAATTCAATAAAACAACAGGCGGTGCCATAGAGCATGGGGAATAAGCTCGACAGCCGACACCAGTTGTACAAGTCATCCACAGTGGTCAGAATCACGTTTTCTGACAAGTCGTGGGTCACAGCCGGAGGAGCGGCTGGATTTTGTAACATCTCGCCAGGGGCAAGCATTGCGTTGTTATCAGCAGCAGCTTTCATGACCATTCAAGAGCTCCCTTGCGCCAGGCATACACTAAACCAACGACCAAGATTGCAATAAAAATCAAGGCCTCTATAAAGGCTAACAACCCTAGCTGGTTGAATGCCACCGCCCAGGGATACAAAAATACCGTTTCCACGTCAAAGATGACGAAGACCAGGGCAAACATATAGTACCGAATATTGAACTGAATCCAGGCACCACCGATGGGCTCCATGCCAGATTCATAGGTCGTTCTGCGAGCTGGACCACGGCTGACCGGACGCAACAGCTTAGACGCCGTCAGGGCCGCCACGGGCACCAGGCAAGAAATCATCAAAAATACTAGGAAGTACTCGTAGCCGGATAAGACAAACACGAGTTCACCGCTGCAACGACAACTTTACATTGACCTGCCTGGGGCGCAGCCCCAGCACATGCCTGTTTATTCTAGGGCACATTCACTGGAAAATCAGAAGGAATGGATTAGAGACCTCAATCATTTTAATTAGTCTACCCCCATGCTCTTTAGGCAAGAAGCTAAGCCATGACACAACTATGTCATAATTGTTTACAACAAACATTTTGGTCGGCTACAGCTGCATCTATCTGTCGGGTTGTGCTAGCGCATAGATCCCTAAGCTGTTGTCGGCTTTTGTCCCGCTTCCTAGTGCGCCCGCTCAACTTAGTTGACGAGCCGTGCTGGGGCAGGGGTAGATGACGTTAACTGTGCCCGAAAATCGAGGTGATTGCCCCTATGAGCGCTGAATCTGAATCGTCAGCCGATTTTCCCCAGTCTGCAGACGCTAATGCTGTAGATGCTAATGCTGAAGGCGCCAGTGCCGCAGACGCTGGCGGGCCTGGGCTTGTTAGGGCTGAGGCGGCAGAACCGGCCTCCCCTGAGCCATTGGCAGCTACCTCTGAGCCAGAGGTGCTTTCCCCTGAGGAGATGGACTGCTATGAATGTAGAGCTTGTGGCTATGCTTATGTGCCAGCTAAGGGAGATAACCGGTCTAACATTGCTGCTGGTACCGCCTTCCAGGACTTACCCTTAAATTGGCGCTGCCCTGTGTGCAGTGCGCCTAAGAAGCAGTTCAGCAATATTGGCCCCATTGGTGCTCCTTCTGGTTTTAAAGAAAACCTGAACTATGGGTTAGGGGTAAACCGGTTGACCCCGGCTCAGAAAAATATTCTCATTTTTGGTGCATTGGCCGTGGGGTTCTTATTCTTTATCAGCCTCTATGGGTTGAGGTAGGCGCTGGCGGGGATCGATTTCGGGGCCAGCTCCGGTGTTTAATTGATCAAGTGATCAAGTTGACATCTTTTTCTTGAAATTAGTCAAACGTTGTACTGGGTTAGCTTATGCACGCTGCGCTGGATTGGTTGAAACGAGGCCTCATTGCCCTGGTGATTGTGGTCATGGCATCGGGCTGTACGAAATACTTCCTAGAGGACGCCAGCGTGCATCCTTGGCGGGTGATTCAAGTGCCCACCGAGTCTACCCTGTCTGATATTGCCTTTACCCAAGATGCTAGCCATGGCTGGATTGTAGGTAGTCGAAACACATTGTTGGAAACCTTTGATGGCGGCACTACCTGGCAAACCCGAGAGCTGACCTTAGACGATCAGCCCTACACCTTCACGTCGGTAGACTTTGCGGGTGATGAAGGCTGGGTTGCTGGCACTCCATCCATTTTGTTGCATACCCCCGATGGGGGCAAAAGCTGGGAGAAGCTTCCCCTGAGTAATGAACTGCCAGGTACCCCTTTCTTAGTGACAGCTTTAGGGTCTCAGTCAGCTGAAATGGCCACGGATATTGGTGCTATTTATGTTACCCAGGATGCTGGTCGTCATTGGAAGGCCTTGGTACAAGGGGCCGTGGGGGTCGTGCGTAATATGACTCGGTCTGAGGATGGTCGCTATGTGGCTGTGTCCTCGCGGGGTAATTTCTATTCCACCTGGGCCCCAGGGCAGGATGAGTGGATTCCCCACAATCGGCAGAACTCTCGGCGTTTGCAGAATATGGGCTTTGATGCCGATGGCAAGCTGTGGATTATTGGTCGGGGGGGAGAGGTGCGGTTTTCTAATTCCCGGGCCTCCGATGACTTCACAGAGGCGATCAACCCTGAGTTTGGGACGAGTTGGGGGCTACTGGATATGGCCTTTCGCACCCCTGAGGAGCTTTGGGTGACTGGGGGCGGCGGTAATCTGTTGTGTAGCTTTGATGGGGGCCAAACCTGGTATAAAGATAAGGCTGTCAATGATGTGCCCTCTAATTTCTACCGGATTAAGTTTTTACAGCCTGACAAGGGCTTTGTCTTGGGGCAGCAAGGCACCATTTTGAAATATCAACCAGAAGTGGCCTAGGAAAACTTAGACCATTTAGGGAGAATAGCTTGTTAGGGTTAGCGGCGTTCTCTATGATTAAGTTAGATTCTTTGTGTTAGAGAGGAGACGTTGATATGGCAGGGACTACTGGTGAGCGCCCCTTTGGCGATATCGTAACCAGCATCCGCTACTGGATTATTCACAGCATCACTATCCCCATGTTGTTTATTGCGGGATGGCTGTTTGTTAGCACAGGGTTGGCCTACGATGCCTTTGGCACCCCTCGGCCCAATGAGTATTACCCTGACAACCAGATGCAGTTACCGATTGTGGACGATCGCTTCGATGCGAAAAGTCAAATTGATACATTCTCAGCCCGATAAGATGACCTGTTTTTAATTGCGATTTGATTAAGTGCTATGCAAAGCAATTCCCCCAACGACCAAATTACTTATCCGATTTTCACGGTTCGCTGGCTAGCCGTTCATACCCTAGCCGTACCAAGTGTGTTTTTTCTGGGCGCGATCGCGGCCATGCAGTTTATTCAACGGTAAAAAAGCATTATGGATCGTTCACCCAATCCCAATAAGCAGCCAGTAGAGCTAAATCGGACATCGCTGTTTTTAGGTTTACTGCTGGTGTTTGTGCTAGGTCTGCTGTTTTCTAGCTACTTCTTTAACTAAATCGAGAGCTAGCGAACGAAATCCGGGCCATAGGCCTGTACTGTGTTGAGTTAATTGTGTTTGAGTTAATTACTGACTAACCCAAGAGTAGGAGATGTGGATCATGCTTCAGAGTGGGCGTATTCCTCTGTGGATTGTGGCAACTGTGGCTGGTACCGGTATTTTAGTCGTGGTCGGCTTATTTTTCTATGGTGCCTATGCTGGGGTTGGCTCCTCCATGTAGTCGAGCCTGATCACCGGTATGAATCGATATGGTGTGAGGTTTAACCAAGTTAAGTCTCACCAAAGATCAATTCAAAGGGATGCAGTCACACTGCATCCCTTTGTTTTTATTTGACCCACCCCGTCCTTTTCTGCGAAATACTTCCCGAACCAGCCCCCTTCGTACTGATACTTTAGGGGGCTGATACTTTAGGGGGCTGATACTTTAGGGGGCTGATACCACAGCTTGAACATAGGTTTTGACCAGGGTATCGATGCCGGTAATGGCGGTGCCCACCACCACCGCATAGGCCCCTAAATCAAGGGCTTGGCGAGCGACTTGGGGAGAGCCGATGCCCCCTTCGCAAATGACAGGTACAGGGCAGTGGTGCACCATGGCTTGCAGCAGATCCATATTGGGGGGGCGGTGGCCCTGGGTGGTTTGGGTATAGCCAAATAAGGTGGTGCCCACACAGTCGGCCCCCGCTGCCACCGCTCGCTGGGCGTTATCCAGGGTATCGACATCGGCCATAACAGGCTTACCCAGGCGATCGCGAATGGCGGCAATCAACTCCGCCAGGGTTTCGTCCCCCGGTCGGGAGCGCTGGGTCGCATCGACAGCAATCATATCGGCCCCTGTCGCGGCCACCGCCTTGGCGTGGTGAAATTGTGGCGTAATGTAGACCGACGATGGGGGCAGCACCTGCTTCCACAGGCCAATAATCGGTTGGGAAATCCGGGCTCGCACCGCAGCAATATGATCGGGGGTGTCAATGCGCACCCCCACCGCCCCCTGGTTGACCGCCGCTGCCGCCATCGCGGCGATCGCAATTGGGTCGTGCAACGGTGATGTAGTCGGGGCCTGACACGATACAATAAGCCCGCCTTTAAGGCGCGCTAAGCAACTTGCTACCATCTGTCTATGGCCATACGCCTATCTAAAATTCTGTTGGTTGGGTCTATTGGGCTGCTTGCCTTGGTGATCGTGCTCAATAATCTCACAGATTACGACGCCAATTTTCGCTATATCTACCATGTGCTGACCATGGATACGGTGTTTCCCGATAACCAGCTCACCTGGCGGGCGATTCAGGATCCACAACTGCAAAAGATCGTCTATGGTCTGATTATCGCCACTGAAGCGGCGATCGCCGGTCTGTGTTTAGCTGGTGCCGTGCGCCTATGGCGGGTAATGGGCGACTCGGGGGCGGTCTTTAACCGGGCCAAAGCGATCGCCATTTATGGCTTAACCCTGGCTTTTTTATTTTGGTTCGTCGGGTTCATGGTGATTGGTGGTGAGTGGTTTGCCATGTGGCAGTCCGCCGATTGGAACGGTCAGCAGCCTGCCTTTCGCTTCATTGGCTGCGTTGGGATTGTGCTGCTGTACTTGGCCATGGCTGACCAAGAGAATAACTAGCTCCATGGAATAACCCCCGGCACCGGAGTGCCGGGGGCAGTTTCTGTATAGAGGGTTCTGTATAAGACAGAGGGTTCTGTATAAGGTGTGTGAGGAAGCAGGTGCTGATTCCTAGATTGCCCTAGATACCAGCGCACCACTGGCCTCACGGTAGTATCTTCACCGTAAGTTAGGGTCATTACGGATAGCAACAACATTTTGTGTCCCCGTGATGTCAGTCACTTACAAGGGGGCGATATATGGGGGCCGAGTCTGTTGGGCTTGGCTGAGGTATTGGTGCAGAGTGTCCCAGTCCCCTTGCTGAATCATTGTTTCTAGGGCGGTGAGTTGCTGCTGATAGGCGGCCAAACCCTTGAGCAAGGCGGTCCGGTTGTGGCGAGCCATCAGGGTGCCCAGTTCTGGCACCCCACCGCCCACCCGGCTGGTGTCGCGAAATCCAGAACTGGCTAGGGATTGGGCCAGGGCGGCGATCGCCGGATTAGGTTCCTGCTGACAAGCCAGCAGCAGACTGGCGCTGACCATCACCGGTAAATGGGAAATCCAGGCGACGGCCTGGTCATGGTGCTCGGGGGAGCATTGGTACAGCACCGATCCTAGATCCTGGACCAGGGTGGTCATGGTGATCAGGACATCGTCAGGGGTGGTGGCTGTCGGCGTCAGCACATAGGGCCGTCCCTGAAATAGCCCCGCTTCCGCCACCGCTAACCCCGCTTCCGCCTTACCAGCCATGGGGTGCCCCCCCAAAAAGCGAGGCCAAACCGCTGCGATCGCAGGCACAATCTCCCCTTTCACCGAGGCTACATCGGTGATTATCGCCTGGGGTTGCAGGTAAGGCACGATGGCCGTTGCCGTCTGCACCACCCCGTTGATCGGGGTGCAGATGATCACCACGTCAGCCGCCGCCACCAGGGCCAAATCGGTCCCCGCCTGGTGAACAGCGCCCAACGCCAAGGCCCGCTGAGCGGTTTCTGGACGCCGGGCAACGCCGATCACGGTATAGCCCCGCCGCACCAGGTCAAAGCCTAGGGATCCGCCAATTAGTCCCAGACCAACAATGGCAACCTGTGTCATCCCCTTTCGTACCCCTGTGGCAAGCGATCGGTAATTAGCATATCGCAGCTCAAGCGCTGCTCAGATAAAACACCTGAGTACAGCAAGGCAGAAGTTATGGAGGGTGTTAGGTGTCAGGCATTGGTGACAGGTGTCACCAATGCCTGACACCTGACCGCTTAGGCACAGTCGAGAGATTATCTATGCCACAATGGGGGCTATGTCTCTATTGGTTGTTCCCCCCTGCGCTTGTGATTGAAGCCCAAGTCCACCAACAGCTACGTGCATTTTTGCGCGACTGTGACACCGCCAGTTGGCCTCACCACCTGACCCTGGCTCGACTGGTGGCACGGGCGCTGCGGTTAGGCCGTAGTGCCCTTCTGCAAGTGGGAGGGCTATCTGCTTACCAGGGAGAATACCGCCTGAGCTATTTGATTGCCTTGCTAATGTGGCCAGGACCAGCGGTATTGGTGGCCCCCCGTAGTACCAGTCAGCGGGTGTTGCTAGAGGACTTACCCCGCCTACAGGAAAAACTGGTGCTGCCCAAGCCCATTCAGCAGGGGGACCGATGGCCTCAGGCAGACTTTGCGGGCCTGCTGCTGACCACCCCCGAGGCCTGGTGGAGTGATCGGCTGGGGCGGGGCGATCGCTTCCCTGACGGCATTCCTACCCTATTAGACGATGTTGATCACCTAGAGCTGTGGTTGCGGCAGCAATTGACGGCCTCCCTCACTAGCCTAGATTGGACCTATTTAGCTCTGGCCTATCCCCGCTGTCAATCGCTGATTCAAGACACCCAGGTGGCCCTTACCCACTCGGCCTTTCAGCGGCCAGCTAACCCCTACCATTGCCATCTGTTGGGGGATGATGACTGCGATCGCCTCCGACAGCTCCACCAGGCCCTGCCAGTGACCATTGCCCCTGGGGTCATGCCCCCCGCCTGGCAGCAATTCTGGCAGCAGTTCTCCCCGCCGGATCACCTGCTGTGGTTTAGGGTAGACCGCCAAATGGGGCAAGTCAGCCTCAACTGCGCCCCAGTGGATTTGGCCACCCCCCTGGGCCATGTGTGGGAAAGGCAGCCGGTGGTGTTGATTGGGGCTTCCCTAGATACCAACCCCCAAGCGGACATTTTTCGTCAGCGCTTTGGCTTGGATGATCTCACCTGTCTAAAATTCAACCCCCATCGCCATAACGACCTGATTCAGCTGTACCTGCCTGACCATCTGCCCCTACCGAATACGCCACAGTTTCAGGCGGTCCTGTATCAAGAGATATGTCGCCTGCTCAGCTGCGTCAAACCAACTCTACCGGGAACCACCCTGATCTTGATCGATGACTTGCCCCTTAAAGACCAATTGGCGGCCTCCCTGGCGGGCGAATTTGGCTCGCGGGTGCGGGTTGAATCCACGGATGGGGGACAGGGCACCATTTTGGTCAGCGGCTGGGAATTTTGGCAGCAGCAGCGGGGCATGATGTCACCCCCAGCCTTGATAATCATTGCCACCCTACCCCTGCCCTCCCTGGAAGATCCCCTGGTGGCCGGACGGGTGGCCTTTCACAAGCGGCGGCGGCAGGACTGGTTTCGCCTGTACCTGCTACCCACAGCCTTAGCGGAACTGCAACGGGCGATCGCCCCGCTGCGACTCCACCAGGGCATGGTGGCCCTACTCGATACGCGGGTGCACTACCGCAGCTACGGCTCCCAGATCCTAGAAGCCCTCAGCCCTGCCGCCTGTACTCGCACCCTGCCCGCCAACTGGTCCCCTGGGGATGAGGATGGGGTTCCCCTGGAGTCGGTCTAGGGCCGCCTGGCCAAAATACGACCACCTTTACGGCGGGTGTTAGGTTCTAGGTGTCAGGTATCAGGAATGGTGGGCCGACTGATGCCGCAGAGTACTCGCGAAGAGTCGGTATAGTAGGAAAGTGTTGACTTAGAAGAGGACTGTACCCATGGGGGAATCAAAGCGACGGCGGGAACAATTGGGGGAAAAGTATGGCCAAGCCGAACCCATCCTGCCCTGGTTGCCGATTACCAAGCAACAGTCTCAGCAGTTTGTCAAATGGACCACTCGGGGTACCTGGGCCGCCATTATTATTACCATTGGTTTTTGGATTACCCTACGGTTTGTCGGCCCAGGCCTTGGCTGGTGGGATCTGGTGGATTAGAGGGTTACGACTAAAACGCATAGTTGATGGACGCCGTGAACTCGGTATCTGTGCCGCCAGGTTGAAACAGCATATTCAGGTTGAGGTCTAATACCAGATTGCGAGCTACCCCAATATCAATCCCGCCTGTAATCATCGGATCAACCCTAGAACTGCCGTCAGCATTGTAAGCAATGCCACCACCTGCATAGGGGTAGAAGCCGTCGGCTACTGCCCCTTCTACTGATAGGGGTAGTCGCAGTTCAGTGCCGCTTTCAAATAGCACAGCGGGTCGAACGGACAGGGTAGCGTCACTCCCCAGGTCTAGAACTTTGGCCTTCGAGTCGATGACAAAGGCGGTAGGGTCGTTGAGGCCTGTACGAATGCCGACGCCAACGTAGTAATCCGGAGGCTGCTGGGCCTGGACGGTGGGAGCAGCGATCGCTCCCCCAGCTAGAATAGACAGAAAGATTACCCTGTTTCGCATCATCATTCCTCAATCATTAATCAGAACCCGTCATCAGTGGCAGAAGTAAACTCTCTATGGGTGCTTCCTCTATTTGTGCTTTAGGAAGCCTTACATCCCTCTACCGGCTCATAACTAGTTCTATAGGTTCTGCCAATCTTAGGAGGACACCCTCTTTAGACAAAAATCTTGTCATAACCTTTAAGCATTGGATGGTTTAAGTGAAGGCTGTGTGGGGTCTCCTCGGAAGCCAGCCTATCCGCTGCTGCCCTGGACCCACTAGAATAGTGACGTTCCCCATCATCCTAGCTGCGTGCTTGACCTTACCCAGATTTTCCCCTTTGCCCTCGACGACTTTCAGCACGAGGCGATCGCGGCCCTCAACGCCGACAAATCTGTGGTGGTGTGCGCACCGACTGGCTCCGGCAAAACCCTGGTGGGAGAATACGCCATTTATCGCGCTATGGCCCATGGCA